>NZ_JROX01000018.1:0-18038 GCF_000800955.1 Kocuria sp. ZOR0020 | reverse complement strand
GGAGGATGTCACCGGTGAGCATGCCGGCGGCTTTGGCGGGGTTGTTCTTCCACTCCTCCAGAGTGATCATGGCTTTACCGACTTCCTTGAGGCGGTCGCCGGATTCTGAGCGGGCATCAGCACCGCGCAGCAGCCCAATGGGCGTGGCAACGGTGGCCACATCCAGTGCCAGGGTACCGATTCCCTTCCAGGTGGAGGAGAAAGTGTCCCAGTCAAAGGGATTCACCAGCGCCAGGGTGCCGGTGACCGCGCCTTTGACGGACTCCCACATCCCGGAGCCAAAGTCCTTGATGCCGTCCCAAACATCCCTGTACCAGGGTTTGTCCCATTCCACGTTTGTGGCCCACGGTGTTTCACCGGCAGCGGTGGCGGAGTTGAGCATGTCCTTGGACATGCCGTTGTATTCCACCCCGGGCGGGGCGGGGGCGCCGTCATCGGGCATGGTGCGGTACTGCACACCACCAAAGATGCCGCTGATCTTGGTGGCGCAGGTGTTGGCCGCCTCATCATGGGCAGTTTTCAAGCCGTTGATTCGATCAATGAGGCCATTGCGCTCATTGATCTTGTTCTCGTCCTTTTCCCACTCGTCGTTACCTGCGATGGAGGATTCGAACGCGCCCACATCGCTCTTGATGGTTCGCAGCTTGTCCTTGAGATCGCGTTCGGTGTCCGCGTAGGTCTTCAGGGCGTCGTAGACGGTTTTGGCATTGTCCTTGACCGTTTCACCGTCACGCTTGGTGGGCAGCAGGGCGGCCAACAAGGTGTCAGTCTCCGGTGCGGAGTAGGAGTACTCCAGGCCGCGCCAGGAGCTTTCAATGTCACCGGCTTTGTCCTCAACGTTTTGCCCGGCATCGCGGATGGTCTTGGCACCATCCTCAACGGTGTCGGCATCCGCCAGCGCGGGAAGCTGGCTGAGATCAATACCTGAACTGCTCATGTGACGGGATCCCTTGGAACGTGGTTGAACGGCGGTGTGATGGTCTGGATTCAGACGGCTTGTTGACCCGTGGGTCCGCCGTTGCGGAAATCAGTGGGGGCGGCCTCGGTGGTGTCCAGGGCCTTGATGCTTTCATCCATCATGTTCAGATTCCCCTCCGAGTAGTACGTCAGGGCCTCGTTGGTTTTGTTCAGCGCGGTGCCGGTGAGATTCACGATGGCCTCCAATGCGGGGCCGAACTCCTCTTGGGCGTACCCCGCCAGAGCCTTTGCCACGACGTCGGCCTGGCAGGCGCCCATGACGCGCTCCAGACCGTCGTTCATGTCATCAGCCAGACCTTGGTAGTCCGTGCTGAGTATCTCGACATCCCGGAGGACCGTTCCGGCGTTGGCCAAGTTGATGTCGTACTGCATGACTGGGATCTCCTGGATCTGGGCGATGAAGCCGGAGGGTCGGCAGGTGCGGCGTCGTCGGTTTGGGCCGAGGATGACCCGGACCGACGACGCCGTTGGGGGCGGCCGTGGGGCCGTCGAAAGGGTCAGCCGATGTTGGCGATGGCCGTACGGGTCTTGCCCTGGGTGGTGGTGGCGGTTTGGTCGTTCTCACCCAGGGTGGTCTTGACCAGGTTGATGATGTTGCGGACCTCGTCCGAGGCGTTCTTCCAACGCAGTTCCACGTGCTGGTACTCATCGGAGGCGCCGTCCATCTGGAAGTCGGCCAGCGCGGAAGACACCTGACGGTCACGCTCGCCCAACAGACCCTCCAGACGGCCCACGATGCCGCCGATGTCGGACTGGACCTGGGAGGAGACGTCGGTGTCAAAGGAAATACGGTCATTGGTGGCCATGAGTGGCTCCTTGGTTCTCAGCGGGGCAACGGCCCCTGATGGGGTGTGTTCTGGGTGTGGATGGGCTCAGCGAGCGGCAAACCGCGCCGAGTCAAAGTTGGCGCTGCCTTCCGCGCGCGTGGCGTTGTCGGAGGTCTCCTGGTCGCCGGTCTGAGTGGCCAGGTCCATCTCGCCCTGACCCAGGTTCACGGCGGCCAATGCTGAGTTGAGGTCATTGCTGATCTCATCCACACGACCCTTGAAGGTGTCGAAAGCTGCGCGGCCGGCACCGTTGAATTTGCCCTCCAGGGGCGTTACGGCGTCCACCAGCTGACGGATCAGGGACGTCAATTCATCCTGAGATCCACCGGTCTGCTGGGCCAGCGTGCCCAGGGTGGTGTTGCCCATATCAAACTTCACGAGTGTGCTCCTTGGAACGTTGTCCGCCGTGATCCTGGCGCGGGCCGACGAGCGAGCACCGGGCGGAGGCGATGGTGCGTGTTCTGGAGATGATTGTCAGCCCAGCAGCTCCCAGAACGCTCATGGGGCCACACGATAACCACTTTCGTCGTGTTTGGCCATCCTCAACCCCCAGGCCCTAAATTACTGAATATTAGGTAGTCAAGGCGCGTTTGTGTGAAAACTCGGGTATGTTTGCTGCGATGCGCACCCCGGGCCGGGTGTGTAACACCATGAAATATGATGCAAGCGCATCTACACATTCATGCCCTGGCGGGAGAGGCTACTGTGGGGTATTTCCGTGCACGATTATGATCAGCAACTTCTGGAATCCATTGGAGTGCGCCGCAACCGTCTGGTTGCTGCTGTTCTCTACGGCCCCAACCGTTCTCGCAGGAACTTCACGGACCTGGTGCGAAACTTTCTGATCGGTTTGATCATTGCAGCATTGATCGCCACGGGATGTGTGGCGACATCGTTTGTCACAACCCTCTTTGACCGCGAGCGCGAGCGCCGTGAGCAGATGCAACAACCACAGCCCACGGTGGACCAAACCGTGCCCGCTGCCAACCAGCCGATTCCGGAGGTGATTGAGGGTCCATGGCCGAACGCTTCACACGTGTGACCTTGGCCAGTGAGCGCCGCAACGTGGAGCTCCTCCTGCCATCCAGCACCCCCGTGGGTGCCTTGATGCCCTCTGTCCTGGCGCTTCTGGACAGTGGGGCTGATCGGGGGCTGAGGCGCATGGGCCTCAGCCCCCTGGGCGAGGCTGCGTTGGACGAGCAACGCACGCTGTCAGAGTCTGGGGTGGTGGATGGCACCGTCCTGCTCTTGACGGCTCGCGAGGACTCGGTTCCCTCACCGGTGGTGTACGACATCGCGGATCACGCTGCCTTGATGCGCACCCGGGATCCGGGACGCTGGGGCCGGGAGGGGAGGCTCTGGGTGGGTGGCACCGCGCTGGTGGCCCTGACCACGGCAGCCTTCTGGCTGTTGACCCAACAGCTCTCGGGTGACTTCTCATTCTGGTTGACAGTGGCAACCTGCTCGGTCCTGATTCTTGTGGCCGCGATCGTTCGGCAGCGCGATTTTGAACTCACAACTGCCGGATCCGCACTGGCTGTGGCCTTGGCCGCTCTGACCGTGGCTGCTGATGGTCGTCTGAACGTTCCGGAGATCGGCCTGGTCACCGGCGTCATGGTGGGAGCGGTGGTGAGTCAGCACGTCTCCCGCCGGGACCTCAAGGCGGCCGTGACCAGTGTGGTGGTGGCCATGGTTCTGGCGGGATGTTGGGCTCTGACGTTGCTGGTCACGCCGGGTGTGGTGCAGGCCGCAGCGGTCACTGGCACCTTGACGATTGCACTCTTGGGGTATTTGCCACGTCTGGCGTTGGGATGGGCTGGTCTCAACAGCCTGGACGATGCCCGCGCGGCGGGCAGGGTGATCGCCACCAGCGACGTTCAACAGAGGATCGAGCAAGCCCACCGGGGGATGGCCAGCGCCACGTTGTGGTGCGCCACCAGTGTTGCTGCGGCAGCCGTCCTGGTGCTCTGGAACCAACCACTGGATCCCTGGGGGCTTCCGCTGATCGTGGTGTGGCTGGTGGCTCTGGCATTGCGAGCGCGGGCCTTTCCCCTCACCTCCCAGCGTGCGGCCTTGTTGGCGGCATCCGGTGCAGGGATGGTGGTGACTGCATTGGATCTGGTGGGTCATTTTCCGCAGTTCTACTGGTGGCTGGGCCTGGTGCTGCTGGCGGCAGCGATGCTGGCGGCAACACCGTTGGTGCTCACCACCCCCGATTACTTCTGGGCTCGACTGCGCATCGTGGCCGACCGGATCGAGACCATGGCGACGTTGGCAATGTTCCCCCTGGTGGTGGGGTTGTTCGGCGTCTACTCCGTTCTACTGACCACTTTCCAATCATGAACCGAGAACCATCAGATCAGCAGCCGCATGAGCTGCACGAGGCCCAGCAGGAGCCTCACGCCACACCTCAGTCACAGGACTGGCGCGCTGCGGTGGTCCAGGGGCTGCTCAATCCACCCGCACCGTCCGCTGACACCCCGGACTCCGCCCAGAATCAGACGGTTCCCTCTGCACCAGCGGACGACGACGCACCGTCTCCTCCGGACACGGACCAGGGTGCTCCAGCAGAAACACCTGAAGAGCCGAACAAGGGGGAGTTGACAGGTGCCGCGGAGGTGCCCGAACCCGCCGTCGTCCCCGCCGTGCCCAAGAATCGGCGCGAACGACGCCAAGTGGAGAAGCGGCAGGCAGCAACGCCAACGGTCCGGGAGGATGAGCTGGCAGCCCTGAGGACACGCATGAAATCGCCCACCCCCCGCAGAGGGCGCCGCACAGCACACCGCTGGGTGGGGACCTTGTCCCGTGCCATTCGTCCCGACGGCTACCCCGGGGACCTGGAACGTGCCACGCGTGGAGTCCAACAGCCCGTGACCACGGGACGCCGAATTGTGCTGCTGAGCACGGAGGGAGGCGCAGGACGCACCACCGCTGCTGCCACCCTGGCTGAGATCTACGGGGCGTTGCGTACAGACCGTGTCTGTACCCTGGACCTGGCCTCCGCGCCGTCGCCCCTGGGGGACCGCCTGGCCGTGGACACCGCAGTCTCAGCGCAGGAGGCGATCGGCGCCATTGTGCTCAACCACCCCTCCACGCCTGAAGACATGGCTCAAGTCTTCGCCCAACCCAAAGCAGGAGTGTGGGTGGCGCACACGGACTCCCACGAGGAGCCGCTGAATGAGTTGGAAGTGGAGGAACTGCTCACCCAAGTCTCCCGGCAGTGCGGGGTCACCGTGGTGGAATGCCCACCGGTCCTTGAGGACCCCCGTACCCAGAGCGCGCTGGAGATGGCACACGCCGTCCTGGTGATCGGGTCCACCACCGGCAACGGTCTGCGCAACGCCATGGCCCTGCACGACCTACTGGCAGCAGACCCCGACCGGAAGCACCTGCCCCTGGCAACGGTGCTCAACGATCACACGAGTGACAATCCGTGGAGCCGCCGGGAGCTCAGGCGCAGCCTGGATCAGCGTGGCCGCATCCACCACAGCATGTCCTACGACCGTCACCTCTCCACAGGCCGAGAGATCCACCTTGATCACCTGGACGAGCGTCACCGGTTGGAGTGGGTGCGCCTGGCTGCCACTGCACTGACGTTGGCCCGCGGCTACGGGGCTGCCCGATGAGCACCAGAATCATCCACCGCCCAGCCCGGACCACAACCCCGGCCCGCCTGGGAGAGCCCGTGGTCCTGGAAGGCGCACCTGACATCGTGGACGGTGGCAACAAGGCGAACTTCATCGCCCTGGTTCCGCTGCTGGGTGCTGCAACCTCCATGACCGTGATGATGATCTTCCGTGGGTCCTCTCTGGCCGCGGTGGGGGCCATGATGATGGTCCTCACCGTGATTGCCTCCGTGTTCATGATCTTTTCCCAGAGGGGCAAGGCGCGCCGCCAACGCACTCTCTCCAGGGACACCTACCTGGAATACCTGGAAGAAAAGCGCGCGCAATTGCTGACCACCGAGGAGGAAATTCGCGTACGCGCACTGGCCGGCAATCCCTCACCGCAGGCCCTGCTGAACATCATTGTCAACCCCAGCAGACTGTGGGAAAGGCGCAGATCCCATGAGGACTTCATGCGCGTCCGGGTGGGGGTGGGGGATGTCGCCACCCGTTCGGTCACGGTGCAGTCCGATGAAAGCGGAACGCAGCGCCCGGACCGATTCCTGCAGAACGAGGTGAACCTGGTTCAACGCCGCTACCAACAATCACCGGACATGCCCGTGACGGTCGACCTCAACGCGCGTGGTGAAGTCAGCGTGGTGGGCTCACAGGAGTTCGGTGAGGCCGTGGCACGTGCCGTGCTCATCCAGGCAGCCACGTTCCACGCACCCGAGGACTTGTTCGTGGCCGTGGCAATTCCGCCAGGGCGCCGGGACAGTTGGTCCTGGATCAACCACCTACCTCATCTGGCAGACCAGGAAACTCCGCAAAGCCACGGCCCCATGCGTCGAATCGCGGGATCGGTGGCTGAACTCAACAATTTGTTGCAGGCCGAGTTCCGGCGTCGTGCCCTGGCCGTTGCGGAAGCACGGCGCAGCTCCGGACCGCGTCAGCGCGGCCCGGAGCTGCCGCGACTGTTGGTGGTGGATGCCACCCGCCAAGGTGCTGCCCAAGATTTCTTGATCCCGGATCAGTCCAGTTCCCTGGCCGCCTTGGACATTACAGTCATACGTCTGCTGGCCAACACTGTTGAGGAACCGGACGTAGTCTCCCTGCGCCTGTCCCAGCCTTCCGACGAGGGGGAACAGAACACGCTGCTGATCGAGGACTACGCCCAGGACCAGTTGGACCCACAGCGCAGCAGGTCCACGTTGGATGCGGCTCCTGTGGCCACGGTGGAAGCCTTGGTCCGCGCACTGGCGCCCCTGCGGCTCTCCCCGGACTCCTTGGAACACAACGAGGCCGTGGATTCCCAGAAGTTCACCCAGATCATCGGCCTGAACACCTTTGGCCGGGCAGACATCGAATCAGCATGGAAACCACGGTCCCACGTTGATTTTCTGCGGATCCCGCTGGGTACGGATGACAAGGGCCAGCCCGTACTGCTGGACTTGAAGGAATCCGCACAATTCGGCATGGGACCTCACGGGCTGTGCGTGGGGGCCACCGGCTCCGGTAAATCTGAACTGCTGCGCACCATGGTCCTGGCCTTGATGGTCACCCACCCGCCGGAGCAGCTCAACATGATTCTGGTGGACTACAAGGGCGGTGCCACCTTTGCGCCTTTTGAAGGTGCCCCGCACGTGTCCGGCATCATCACCAACCTCTCTGAGGACGAGTCCCTGGTGGATCGCGTCCACGCCAGTTTGGCCGGCGAAATCCAGCGCCGCCAAGAGGTCCTCAAACGCGCCGGCAACATCGCCAACATCACGGACTACCAGGTGATCCGGGAAGAGCGGTCGGAACAGGGAATCCAGATGGAGCCTCTGCCGCACCTGCTGGTGATCATTGACGAGTTCGGCGAATTGTTGACCGCGCAGCCGGACTTCATTGACCTTTTCCTGTCCATCGGCCGAATCGGACGCTCGATCGGCGTGCATCTTCTGCTCTCCAGCCAGCGCATCGAGGGCGGCAAACTACGCGGGCTGGACACCTACTTGTCCTACCGCTTGGGTCTGCGCACCTTGTCCGAGGCGGAATCCCGAACCGTGCTGGAAACACCGGATGCCTATCATCTGCCGTCGGTACCCGGATACGGCTATCTGAAAGTGGACACCACGGTCTACCAGAAGTTCCGCGCAGGCTACGTCTCCGGCCCACGGCCCAGCGACGACGACGCCGCGGAGAACGATCTGGAACCTGCCCTGCCCCAACCGGTGCCGACCCCTCTGTACGGGAGCTTGACCCTGTCCCACGACCAAGCACAGGACAGCAGTGAGCAGGACAAGACCCAGAACAAGGCCGCTGAATTGGCTCAACGCCGCAGCACCGCCCCCACCGTGATGGACTCCATGGTTGAGATCATGCGTGAGTTCCCCCGCGTGACCTCCGAGATTTGGCTGCCACCCCTGCCTGACCTGCTGGCCTTGGACACTGTGATCGGGGAGATCACCCACACCAATCAGGGCCCCTCCGTGGCCCGCGGTGGAGACCTGCTAGTTCCACTGGGTCTGCTGGATGATCCCTCCAAACAATGGCAGGGGACCTGGTACCTGGACCTCAAGCGCGCAGGCGGCAACGTGGCCTTGATTGGTGCCCCACAGACCGGCAAGTCCACCGCACTGCGAACCATTGCCACCTCCCTGGCACTGACCCACAGTCCCCGGGACGTCGCCATCTACGGGATCGATCTGCTGGGCAGTGGTCTGAGGCCACTGGAGGCGCTGCCACACGTGGGTGGTGTGGGTGTGCGGGCCTCACGGGAGATCATCCGCCGCACCGTTGAGGAAGTCCTGGACATGGTGCGGGACCGGGAATCGATCTTCGAGAAATACGCCGTGGATTCACTCAGCACCATGCGTCAATGGTTTGCCGAGGGCAAAATGCCCGAATTGAATGTCTGCGACGTCGTTCTGCTGCTGGACGGCTACGGTCAGATCAATGATGAATTCGGTGAGATCGAATCCATGGTTCAGGAAATCGTGGCTCGCGGCGGCAGTTACGGGGTGCATGTGATTGCCACCGGAACCCGCTGGAATGACATCCGTATTGCTCAGCAGTCCTTTTTCGGCCATCGTCTGGAGTTCCGGTTGGGTGAAGCCGCAGAATCAGCCTTTGGCAAGAAACTTGCTGAGACCGTACCCAGGGACCGTCCCGGCCGGGCCTTGATGAACGAGAAACTCCTGGGCCACTTTGCCTTGCCGCGCATGGACGGGCAGGCCACCACCGAATACTTGGGCGATCAACTCTGGGCCATCGGCCAACAACTGGAGGAACAACACCAGGGTGAATCAGCGCCCAGGATCCGGGTGTTGCCTGCGGAACTGCCGATCGGTGAACTCGAACGTGGCCGTCGCCCCGGGATGGTTGCCTTTGGTCAGGTGGAGCGAAACCTGGCCACCAGGACCCTGGAACTCTACGGGCGCGACCGCCACTTGCTGGTCCTGGGTGACACCGGATCTGGTAAGACCAACATTATCCGGATGATCGCCCAGCAACTGTGCGAGGGACAGACGGAGGACGATGTTGCCATCGCCTTGGTTGATCCCCGACAGGAACTGGCAGGCCTGGTCCCACCGGACATGATGGGTGGCCACGCCACCAGTTCACAGATGGCTGCGGGTCTTGCCCAGAGCATTGCCACCGCGCTGAAAGATCGTGTGCCCAATGACCCCACCCACGTTGGTTCCACAGAGGTGCCCAAACCTCGAATCGTTTTGCTGGTCGATGACTACGATGTCCTGACGGCCGGCAACACAGCGCCCCTGGCGCCCCTGGTCCCGTATGTGACCATGGGCTCGGAGATCGGCTTCCACATTGTCCTCACACGGCGTGTGGCCGGTGCAGCGCGCGGTATGTACGAACCGTTGACGGGCGCCATCCGTGAAGCAGGTGCGGCAACGTTCATGATGGACGGGGACCGCTCCGAAGGCGCGTTGATCAACGGTGTCAGAGCACGGCATTTCCCACCCGGACGCGGTCTCTACGTGCGTGGGGGACGTTCGCCGGAAACGGTGCAATCAGCGCTGGCCGAGGACATGGGTGGCGCAGCAGCGGAGCCGGATTCGAGCACACAGGAAGGTGGAACATGAGTCGGACATTCACGATCATCACCACGCAAGAGCCAGACCCGGTGGCCATGGCGTGGGCGGTCGCTGAGATCAACCCCGATTTCTGGGTGACCGTGGACGAACAGGCTCAGGTCTGGCGCGTGGACGCCCCTGATCAGGACATGCCCGTCATGGTGATCGAAACACCCAGTTATGTTCAGGCACCGGATGAGGCCCTCAGGCTGTTCGGAACCCACGGAGGGCTCGACGTCGTGGCTGCCCGGGAGGCGCTGCAGGCTGCTGAACGGGAGAACTCCGGAGCCGCGCATGACCCGGACTCAGCCGGAGAAGCAACAGAGCAGGTGAGCCCTGCCGCGTATTGGCAGGACGTGCACGCGGTCAGCCCCGTGCCGGAGGCGGAGTCAGCGGCAGCCACATTCGCCAAACTCATGGCCCATCTGGGGGTGGGCACCTGTGTGCAGCACGGACCCGAGTTCAGGCACCTGGGGGAGTCAGAGGATCTTCTGCGAGAGGAATGGCAGGCATGAGCGTTCTGGGTTGTGACGTCACCACGTCAGCGGCCGGGGTGATGCTCAATGATGCCGCGATCGTTCACCACAACACCTGGATTGCCCGGGCCATGGACCAGTGCGCCACATCCGGGCTGCGTTTTGTGCTGGTCACCCCGCCCACCACTCGGCTCACACTCGGGCTGTCCCGTTTGCTGGAGCTGACCGGAGGACTGTGGGTGGTTTCCGGAGCGGACGGGTTGCCCTACAACGGCCTCAACGGGGCCATGCTGCAGTGGGACGGGGAGGACTACAAGGAGGCCCAAGAGATCTCCGTGGCGTTCCAGGAGGGCATCCGCCCAAGTGCCGGTGGCGTGGTGATTTCGGCCGAGACGCTCTATCCGGCCAGGCGTAGCACGGTGGTGGGGACCCTGACGGAAACAGCCGCCCGGGTTCTCACAGGGGAAGCTCCCCAGGCATGGGGTGTGCAGGAACCCGTGTCCCAGCCGTGGTCGCCGCAGGCCATCACCGAGCGTTACCGCAATGATCCGTCCCCGATCAACGTCATGCACGCCGCATCCACCGTGGGTTCGGACCACCTGGTGGCAGTGACGCAGATAGAACGCCCCAAACGCGGTGTGGTGGAACGGGTGACGGCAGGCTTCCGAACCGCCGAGCCCTGGGGTGGTGAGGAACGGGTTCGTTTTGCGCATCTGATGCACCAACACGGTGTTCGGTGGGCCGTGGGCCAACACGTCCTGGGATTCGACCCAGCCTACCGGGTGCCGCATTACGCGGGGATCCCGGTGCCCAGCGTGGCCGTTTTCGGCCCGGAGGCTCTTTCCAGCAGGGGAGAGGGGGAAGCCTTGAACTTTGCACGCGGTCTTGCGGGGGCAGAGGCTGATGACTGTGTGGAACTGATTGGCAATCCAGGAAAGGCGTCCTTGGCCATCCAGTTCCAGAACCAACCGTCTTCAGCGCGGGAGCACCCTGTGCTGGAGTACAACCGAATCACCGACTTCCTGGCACATTCTCAGACGCGGCGGGACTCCCCGGACTGACGTGCCCCCGTCCGGGGTTGGGTGTTTGCGCAGAGCAATCAAGCGGCTGGCGCACAGCCCGGACACAGGCGAGCCCGCATACTGGGTTCCCGAATGCTCCACCCAGGACCTACGTATTGATGGAGGAGACCCGTTCATGAGCAACGGTCACGAACCTTACGGTTCCCAGCAGCCCCAACAGCCATACGGCTACCAGGGCTCCGCGGATTATCACGATCCCCAGGGTTACCAGCAGCCTCCCATGGTCAATGAGAATCCCTACGCCCAACCGGCTGCCTCTCAACAGGATCAGCAGTACGGCCACGAGCAGCAATATGGCCAGGACCAGCAATATGCCGCAGGCTCCGCGGGAGCCCCGTCCAACGGTGAAACTCACACGGGAACCGGAGTGGGCCGCAAGACCTTGATCGGCGGCATGCTGGTGGCCGCCCTGGTGGGTGCTGGTACCTACGGCCTGGTGGACCTGGCCACTGGTTCGGACAATGTGCTGACCAATGCCACGCAGGGGGCAAGCTCCCAACTGATTGTGAACAATGAGGACTCCGTGAATGCCGTCACGGCTGCTGCGGCCAAGGCATCGCCGTCGGTGGTGACCATTTCTTCGGTCTCCGGCAGTCAGTCCGGCTCCGGATCCGGGATCATCCTGGATGACCAGGGGCACATCCTGACCAACACTCACGTGGTGACCCTGGATGGCCAGACCAACGATCCCACCTTGGAGGTTCAGCTCTCGGACGGCACCGTCACCTCTGCCACCGTGGTGGGCACGGATCCGCTCTCTGATCTTGCAGTCATCAAGATCCAGGCGAACAACCTGGTGCCGGCTGAACTGGGGGACTCTTCCAAGCTCAATGTGGGTGACACCACCATTGCCATCGGCGCCCCGCTGGGTCTGTCCGGAACGGTCACGGACGGCATTGTCTCCACCACGGACCGGACCATCACGGTGGCTTCCTCCGCCGTGCCTGACACTCCCACAGAAGGGGACACCCAGGACGAGAACAGCGGCAGTGGTGGCTGGAGTGACTTCTTCTTCGACTACGGTCAGGGTTCCTCCCAGGGCCAGACCGAGTCGGTGTTCTTGAACGTCCTGCAGACGGATGCCGCCATCAACCCGGGCAACTCGGGTGGACCTCTGATCAACACGGACGGTCAGGTGGTGGGTGTGAACGTGGCCATTGCCTCCGCCGGATCATCCAGTTCCAGTCAGTCCGGGGCAGGCAACATCGGCGTGGGATTTGCCATCCCCATCAACCATGCCAAGCGCGTGGCGGCGGAGATCATTGACTCCGGTGAGGCCACCCACGGTTATCTGGGCGCCACGGTTACGGCTTCAGCGGCAAATGACGGTCAGAGCCAGTCCTTCTCCGCCGGTGCCGTGGTGGAGTCCGTGGAAAGCGGGTCACCTGCCAGCGATGCCGGCTTGCGCAAGGGCGACGTCGTGTTGAGCTTCAACGGCCACAAGGTGCAGGACGCCAGTGAACTCACCGCGGCCGTCCGGGAGCTTCCGGCTGACGGTGAGGGTGAGCTGGTCTACACACGTGGCGGTAACCAGGAGACGGTGAACGTGACCGTGGGCAACGCCAACGACGCCAAGAACTGACGCTGGGCGTGGGTTCAGTGGTCACAATGCTGGCCCATCACCTTTGATGGGCCAGCATTGTGACCACTGAATCCTTACGGCATCAACCGTTGACCTCCGGCAGCTGTGCGCCGGCAAAATCCAGCTGCCGCCATGCCTCGTACACCGCGATCGACGCCGCATTGGCCAGGTTCAGGGACCGCCTGGCCGCCAACATGGGGATGCGTACTTCCCCTGTGACATGCGGATCAGCCTTGTGCTCCTCGGAGAGACCGGCAGATTCTTTGCCAAACATCAGGACATCGTCCTCACGCCACTTAATCTGGGTGTGCGGTGTGGTGGCCGTGGTGGTGAAGGCAAAAACTCGCCCGGGATCAAGAGCTTCCCATGCCGTTTCCAAGGACGGATGCACGGTGAGCACGGCGAGATCGTGATAGTCCAGGCCCGCACGGCGCAGGTGGGCGTCCTGGAAGTTGAAGCCGATCGGTTCCACCACGTGCAGCTCCGCCCCGGTCACGGCGGCCAGGCGAATGGCGTTGCCGGTGTTGCCGGGGATTTCGGGTTCAACAAACAGGATGCGCAGCATGGAGGAGATTCTAGGCGGCGCCCACGACTGCCCACTCACGGGGAACGTCTAGGCGGGCAGCACCTTGTGATGCAGCATGAGCATGGAGTTGTCCTGCAGGACCTGGAGCAGCTCGGTTCCTCTGGCCCCTGCACCGGGTTCTTGGAGGATCCGCGGCCCCACCCCACCAGCAATCACCGGGGCAACGCTCACCTGGAACTGGGCCACGCAACCGGCCTGGAACCATGCGCTCAACAGCTGGGGGCCACCCTCACACAACACCCGCGCGTGCCCACGGTCGGCCAACTCCCGGTGGACCTCCGCCGGGTCCACCCCGGTGGGCGCGCCGGGCTCCTGCAATGCGTGCCGCCGCGGAGTCACGACGACGACCTCCGCCACTTCACCCAATGCAGCCATCCGCCTTTTAGGCAGGTCATCCATCCAATGCCCTGCATCCGTGGTGATGACCAGGGGCCGTACGGGCGCATCCGCCAGGAACGGTGCATCGGCCGTGACGTTCAAGGACCCTGACACCACTGCCAGGACCGGGTGGTCCGTGAGGCCGTGGGCGCGGCGCCACCGGAGGGATTCCTGGGTCACCCGCAGCCCGCCGTATCCTTCAGCGCGCAGGGTGCCGGCACCCACCACCACCACATCCGCCACACTGCGCAGCACGTCCATGAGCTTTTGGTCCACGGGGGAGGAGAGCCCACCGGAGAGCCCCTCCAATTCGGAGGAGCCGTCCACGGAGGAAATCATCATGGCGGTGGCTCCCTGGTCAGCGGTGGCCCACGTCTGCAGATAGTGCTCCCTGAGCGCATCCAGCCCCACCATCCCGGGGTCCGGCCACAATCTGTGCACCTGGCTGACGGCTTCCATCTGGACCGGAACCACGCCCTCAGTCATTGTGGTCTCCCATGTTGTGCCGCAGTTCAACAGGTTCACGCAGTCCCATGATGGTGGCCGCCATGTCCAGGGCGCGGCGTGAGGCTGCGGCGTCGTGCATGCGGAACACCCGCGCCCCCGCAAGGGCACACGCAACGGCTGCCGCCAGAGAACCCTCGCCGCGTTGGTCGCGGGCAAGGCCCAAGGATTCGCCCACGAAGTCCTTGTTGGACACCGCAGCCAGGGTCGGGTGCCCCAAAGCGGTCACCTCCGTCAAACGGCGTGTCAGTTCCAGGGAGTGCAGGGTGTTCTTGTTGAGGTCGTGCCCGGGGTCCACCAGCAGGTGATCCGCGGCAATCCCCGCCTCCAGGGCGTCCTTCACCCGGGCTCGCAGAAACGCGATGACTTGGGTGATGACGTCGTCGTAGTGCGGGCGCGGCACCACCGTCCTTGTGCTGGCCGGAGTGGTGGTGAGGGAATGGGTGATCACCAGGTGAGCGTCGCGCTCGCGAACCACCTCCAGCATGTGGGGATCGGAGAGGCCGGTGGTGTCATTGACCACGGTGGCACCGGCTGCAAGGCAGGCATCGGCCACGGAGGCGTGAAAGGTGTCCACGGAGATGATGGTCTGCGGGTGTGCTTCATGCAGGGCTTGCACCGCGGGCAGCACTCGCTCGGTTTCCTCAGAGGCAGGCAGCGGGGCGCCGGGGGAGAAGGGCACGCCGCCAATGTCCACCCAGTCGGCGCCGTCGCGGATGGCGCGTGACCCGGCGGCAACGGCGTGCTCCAGGGCGAATGTGCGGCCCTGATCGAAGAAGGAATCCGGGGTCCGATTGACCACGGCCATCACCAGCAGGTCTCTCCGGAAGTCGACGGTGCGTCGCCCCATCTGCCGGACAGGGTGCAAGAAATCCGGGTGAAAAACGGTGCTGGGGGGTACTCGCTGGGACGTCACGGGCACACATTACCCGGGGGTGTTTTGGCGCGCCGTGGATGCAGGCGCCTCAGCGCCGGTCCAGGAGTTCGCGTACTCGGGCGTGGATGTCCTCGCGGATCAAGCGCATGCGCTCCAAACCTTCAACACCTCGTTCGGAGGGTTCATCGGTGTGCCATGTGATGATCTCTGCCTTCATACCCGCCACCGGGTCCACCACGGCTTCCGATCCCAGGACGATCACATGATCCACGGTCCGCAGAAGATCAGGGTCGATGCCCTTGGTGTGCTCGCCGTCCATGGTGGCTCCCACCTCCTCAACCACTTGGCGGGAGAGGGCGTTGACGGATGACCCCGGGTGCGTCCCGGCGGAGTGAATGCGGGAGGGATCCTGCGCGAGTTGGCGGGCCAGGGCAGCCGCCATCTGAGACTTCCCACCGTTCTTCACACAGACGAACAGGATGGACGGGGTAGTCATGCGGACTCCTCAGGGGTGGACGGACGGGTGGCCAGTGGCCGACCGGGTGAAATACTTGCGAAGCGCCAGGGCTGCATACACCAGGGCCACCAGTGCTGGAACCTCGATCAAGGGTCCCACCACCCCTGCCAAGGCCTGTCCAGAAGTGACACCGAACGTGCCAATGGCCACGGCGATGGCCAGTTCAAAGTTGTTGCCCGCCGCGGTGAAGGCCAAGGTGGTGGTTCGGGCGTAGTTCAATTTCAACAAGAAGCCCACACCGAACCCCAAACCCCACATGACGGCAAAGTAGACGAGCAATGGCAAGGCAATCCGTGCCACGTCCAGCGGCTGTGAGGTGATGCGCTCGCCCTGCAGCGCAAAGAGCAACACCACAGTGAACAGCAATCCGTACAGCGCCCAGGGCCCGAGCGCGGGCAGCAGAGTGGATTCGTACCAGTCCCGACCGGCGTGGCGCTCGCCAAGGGTTCGGGTCAGGTACCCGGCAGTCAACGGCACCCCCAGGAAGATCAGAACGGACAGTGCGATGTGCCACGTGGAGACGTGCAATCCCTGCCGGTCCAGGCCCAACCACCCGGGCAGTCCCACCAAGTAGAACCAGGCAAGACCGCTGAAGGCGATGACTTGGAAGATGCTGTTGATGGCAACGAGGACGGCGGCTGCTTCACTGTCGCCACAGGCCAAGTCATTCCAGATGATGACCATGGCAATGCACCGAGCCAGTCCAACGATGATCAGCCCCGTTCGGTATTCGGGCAGGTCCGGGAGAAAAATCCAGGCCAGCGCAAACATGAGAGCTGGACCGATCAACCAGTTCAACACCAAGGAACCGGTCAACATGTGTTTGTCTGCGGTGACAGAGCCCAATTTGTCGTAGCGGACCTTGGCCAAAACCGGGTACATCATCACCAGCAGTCCCAGGGCAATGGGCACCGAGATGCCACCGACCTCCAACCCGGCCAGGAAACCGTCCAAACCGGGCACCAGCCTGCCCAATGCCAGCCCGGCCACCATGGCAAGGCCGATCCACACCGGTAGGAATCGATCCAACGTGGACAGTTGCCGTTTGGCGGGATCTGCAGCACCGGGGTGGCCCGAGCGTGGACTCGTGGTGGGGTGGGCGGCACGATCTGCTGCTGTATCAGGCATGTTGACGGTCCTCGGCGAGGGATGGCGGCGGCAATTTGCGGTTTGATGGGCGCAGGGAAGGTCAATTCCCCTGACCCTTTGAGCATGCTCTCTTGATTCGATAGCTGTCAATATCACAGGATCGTGTGACATGCCGATTCCGAATGCGCCAGGATGACGTCATGGGATCTGAAGGGAACAGCGCGGTGCAGGGTGGTGATTCCATGTCCTTGACGGCCGGTTGTTGCTCCGTGGAAGTGCCGATCTCTGCGCCCACGGCATCGCACGCAGAGGCCTTGACTACGGAATTCAAAGCTTTGGCTGACACTGCGCGTCTGCGATTGTTTCTGCAAATCGCGCAGGCCGACGGTGAGGTGTGCGTGTGCAACTTGGATGATGTGGGTTTGTCCCAACCCACCGTCTCTCACCACCTGGGCAAATTGCGCAACGCGGGCTTGGTGAGCAGCGAACGCAGGGGCACGTGGGTGCACTACAGCGTCACAGCCCGGGGCGAACGCATCCGGGATCTGGTTCTGGCATTGAGCTGACTGTTTGAACAACATGGCCACCTGTGGTTTGTGAACCGTCGAGGCACAGGACACAACACCATCACCCCACCAGGGCCTGGCTCTTAGACTTGAGGCCATGCCCGCCCCCACTGATTCCCAGAACCATGGCCACCGGCAGCGGAGCAGCGCGCGTCGGTCCGGTCAGGTTTACCTGGACCACGCCGCAACCCATCCCACGTTGCCGGAGGCAGTGGAGGCCATGGTGGGCCAACTGCAGCGGGGCGGTAATCCGTCCGC
Organism: Kocuria sp. ZOR0020; assembly: GCF_000800955.1. Classification (NCBI taxonomy): domain Bacteria; kingdom Bacillati; phylum Actinomycetota; class Actinomycetes; order Micrococcales; family Micrococcaceae; genus Kocuria; species Kocuria sp. ZOR0020. Next base: position 631 of record NZ_JROX01000018.1, on the reverse strand, counting down.
CATCAACGGCACCGGCCGCGCAGCGCGCAGGGTGTTGGAGGAAAGCCGGGACACCATCGCTCAGCTGCTCAACGTGGATCCTGTGGAAGTGGTGTTCACCTCCGGTGGCACGGAGGCTGACAACCTGGCGGTCAAGGGCCTTTACGGGCAGCGGCATGCGGAGGACCCCCGCCGCACCCGGGTGATCGTCTCTGCCATCGAGCACCCCGCCGTCACGGAAAGCGCGCAGTGGCTGGCTGCCGAACACGGTGCCGCCGTGGAGTTCCTGGACGTGGACGCCCAGGGATTCGTGGAGCCGCATCACCTGCGCCGCCTGCTGGAGCACGACCCTGATTCCGTGGCACTGGTGGCCGTGATGTGGGCCAACAACGAGGTCGGCACCATTGAGCCCATCCAGGACCTGGCCGCAATCTGTCACGAGTTCGGTGTCCCGTTCCACACGGACGCCGTCCAAGCCTTTGGCGCCATTCCCGTGGATGCATCCCAGCCGGGGATTTCCACCGTGGCTATTTCCGGGCACAAGCTCGGCGCTCCCGTGGGCTCCGGGGCACTGGTGGTGGGGCGCTCGGTCAAACTGGCCTCCACCAATCACGGTGGCGGACAACAGCGCTCGCTGCGATCGGGAACCCTG
>NZ_JROX01000176.1:0-14808 GCF_000800955.1 Kocuria sp. ZOR0020 | reverse complement strand
GCAACTGACGGCTGGTACTGCAACTGACGGCTGGTACTGCAACTGATGGGCTCAACAGCGCCAGGCGGGTCAACTATTCCGACTCTGCGCCTGGTTTCGGCGTCTCAACCGGCTCAGCGCCCGGTTCTGGCATCTTCTTCCGCCAAGCGTTCCATCATGTCGTTGTAGGCCTTCAATTCGGCGCCATCGGTGCGGTCTGCTTCCCGGTCCACACGGCGGTTCTCCCGGTTGCCGGCAATGGCCCACTGGACCATGACCACCACGGCCAGGATGGCGGTGGGCAGTTCGCCGATGCCCCACATCAGGGCGCCACCACGCTGCTGGTCCGCAATGGCGGTGATGCCCCAGTCATGACCCATGTTGCCGAACCAGGAGGCTTCCAGCAGCCAGTCCATGCCCATGATGGCCACCCCCACAAAGGCGTGGTAGACCATGGTCGCGATCAGCATGATCAAGCGCATGAAGTAGGCCGGACGCTTGGGGATGGGGTCCTGACCCACCAGCACCAGGGCGAACATGTACCCGGTGAACAGGAAGTGGGCCATCATGAACTCGTGGCCCACGTGCGTGCGCAGCGTGAATCCCAGCAATGGCGTGAAGTAGAACAGCACGATCGACCCCGCAAAGTTCACGGCCGCAAAAATCGGATGAGTCACGATCTTGCCCCAGGTGGAGTGCACCAGACGCAGGATCCACTCGCGCGGGCCGCGGGTGCCGTCCTGGCGTGGTTCCAGGGCGCGCAGCAGCAGTGTCACGGGCGAGCCCAGGACCATGAACACGGGGATGATCATAGTCAGGGACATGTGTTCCACCATGTGCCAACTGAACAGCACCCGGGCGTAGACGGCCACGGGCCCGGAGGTGGCCAGGAACAGCAGGATGAGTCCGATGTACCAGGACACGGCCCGCAAGACGGACCACTTGCCACCGGTGCGGACCACCTTGAACATGGCCCACCCGTAGCTGATGCCGAACAGCGCGATGATGGCAACCCACAGCCAGTCCGGGCGCCACTGGGTGATCGCATTGGCCCATGTGGGCTCGGGGGGAAGGTCGTAGAAGGTCAAAATGCGCGCCGGGGTGGCATCTGGGGCCAGATCCTCCGGAACCGGCGGGGCCGAGTTGCCCAACGCAACGGCCACCCCCACCAGGGCACCCATCAACAAGAGCTCGCCCAGGATGATCTGCCACACCGCACGGCGGCCGCTCATCCGCTGCGCGATCAACGCCGGGATCACGGCCCGCCGGTGGACGTACCCGGCCACCCCCAGTGCCAGGGTCAACACCAGTTTCACGACGACGAGCGTCCCATACGCACTGCCCAGTTGCGCCAAGGTCCCGATGCGCACCGCGGCATTGATCACCCCGGAGGCCAGCACCAGCACAAAGCTCCACAGCGCCAAGTGGGAGAACCGGCTGAGCACCACGGCTTCCAACGGGACCTTGCGCCCACGGGCCGCGTGATCGGTGTCCGAATCCCGGCGGGCGCGTGTTCCGATCGGCAGTCTGGCCGTGGTGCGATCCCGTGCCAACTGCGGCGAGATCCAAGCCAGAGCGATCAGGCCCCCCATCCAGGCGCACACCCCCAGCAGGTGCAGGCCCAGGGAGTTGACGGCACCCATGTGGTCATCGCCTCCGGCTGAGTGCCCATTGAGGGCCATGGTCACCAGGGCGATGCAGGCCAGTGCTGTGGTCAACAAAAGACCCAACAGTGAGCGGACACCGAACACCAGGGTGGTCACCACCGCGGCCACCACCACACCCACGCCAAGGGCCTGCCCGGTGGGGATCTCCGTGAGAAAGCTGATCAGCTGTTGGGTGTAGGCGGTACTCGGGCTCAGCCGAACCCCGGAGACCTCTGCGTAGGTGAACACCGTCACCACGGCGGCTGCCACGGTCCACACCACCGCGCTGCCCCCTGCCAACTGCAAGACTCTGCTGAACAGAGGGTGTTCCTCAGCCGGTTCGTCCTTGCGATTCTTGCCCCGTCCACGGGTCTGGACAGTGTTGGGCACCACGCCCACAGCCACCAGAAGGGCACCGATCGTGGAAATCAGTGCCACGTTGCGCACCGTTTCACTCAGGGGCAGGCCCCAGCGGACCAATGCACCGGGGTCAGCCACCTGCTGGGGCGCCGCGGCCCCGGAGAAGGACAGGGCTGCGGCCAGAGCCAGAAGCGTGAGCACAGCGGGAGCAGCCAACCACCACACGGAGATTCCGGCGACCGAGACCGAATGATCGTTCGGTTTCGGCCCCTGTTTCTGGTCGGAGCGATCCACGGAAGCGTCACTGCGTGCCCTGGTACTCGAACTCATGCTCCACCTTCTGCATCAGCGGTTTGGCCATCACGCGCATCAACGTCACGTGCGGCGTCGTCGTCGTTGAACAACACGTCCCCCACAAAACCGCCCTTCTGGCAGCCAGGTGGAATCGCAAACACTGCGGATCCCACCGGCACGGTCCAGACATTGAGCATGTCCAGGTCATCCAGGCGCTGTTGAATGGGGACGAACTGTTGGTCCACGTCCGCCTGATAGGAGGCGAACAGCAGCCCGGAGTCGCTCACCCCACCGGAACTGGATCCCGCGGAGGCAAAACCACTGGCATCCATGACGGGGACGTCGTAGTTGTAGGGCCGCCGGTGGATCCTGACCCGGTCATCCGGGTGGCGGGAACGGCGAATGTGGGAGTAGTCCGGAATGATTTTGAACCCCAGGGGGCCAACGGCCTCGAAATCGGGTTCATCACGCTCGGCAGTTCCCGTCAAAGGCGCACCCGTGTCCAGGGTTCTGCCCACGGAATCCTCGCGTGCCGGGCGATCAGCCTCGTCCCAGGTGTCCAGATTCATGTGGATACGGCGCAGCACCAGAGAGGTACCGTCCTGGATCCAGGGCTGGAACGCCTGCTCCCCCACGCCCCACACGATCTGCTCGTGTTCCGGGGTGTCCGGCTGGGTGTCCACGGTGCCGTCCACCTGGCCGAACAGATTACGCATGCTGGGCGGATCGGCTGCTTCAGCGCCGGGGACGGAGCGGAACCCGTTCTGCACCCACCGCACGGTGCCGAATGACCGGAGGTTCTTGAACAGCACCCGCTGGGCGTGCGCCAGGCTCACGGTGTCCTCGCAGCACACTTGGATCAGGAGGTCCCCGTCGTTCCATCGGTCCTCGAGTTGGTCGATGCCGAAGGCGGGCAGTGGCCGCAACCATTCCGGTGCCCGCTCAGGTGCCACCAGGTTCAGGATGCGGGCACCAAAGCCAAAGGTCACCGTCAACCGGGACGGGTTCAGTGCCAGCTCCGGTTCCTGGTCGTTGATGGGGGCGTCACCACCCGTAAGGGCCGCTGCATCCTGGGTGAGCACGCGCATCATCCGGCGAATGGTTTCCCGTTCGGTGCCTTCGGCCTGGTCCACGGCCAAGAAGGTCGCGAACGACTGTGGCATGGTGTCGATCCCAGCTTGGCGTGGTCCGTAGAACGCTTCCGAGCGGGCCCCCACAGCTTCCGTCCGTGCCGGTTCAGTCGCCGTCCCGGAATCCTCACGGTCAGAGGATCCAGCTGCACCCAACAACCCGGATCGCTGCGCAGCAGCCACCCCCAGCCCCGCGGCAGCACCCACACCGGCGGTTCCTCCGGCGATCAACACACCGCGTCTGCTGAATCCTGAAGATCCACCGGCACTGCCGGTGGCAGCGGAATCCTGTTCCGCTGCCACCGGCCGCTGGTTCAGGCCACCTTCGGGGGCCTCGGACGGGGACTCACCGTGGTGAGACCCGCCCGAGGCAACCGGAGTGGCCGAATCATGCTCAGAAGTCACTGGGACTCCTGACACATCGGCAGCTCATCATCCTGGTCAGAATGCATGGCTCCCATGCTGGGCATGGCAGAAGCCATGTGGGAGGGCATCTCCGAAGGTGACATGGTGGACCCGCCACCCTCATGCGAGTACTCCTCCTGGGCACCCTGGTAATCCCGCACGGGAACCTTCACCGTCTGATTCTCACCATCCTCACCATGGGCGTAGGCCAACTGGATGTTCAGGTTCTGCCCTGCCATGGGAGCACAGGTCAGATCCATCAGCATGATGTGATCGGCACCGGGTTCCAACGTCACCGACTCACCTGGCTCAATCACCAGGGGGTCGGTCATCTCCTGCATGACGGTTGAACCCGTGGATTCACCCATCACGGTCTCGTGCAGTTCCGCGGACTCCGCGATCCCGGTGGCCTCGGCCCCACTGAGGGTGACGGCAGAGTCACCGTCGTTGGTCAGGGTGCCAAAGACCGCCGTCATCCCGGAATCAGCTGCCTTCATCCACGGATCCTGCACGGTGAGCATCTGCTGCGCACCATCCGTGGCGGCGCCGGTGTCAGTGGCCGCGGCGGTTGCAGCGGATGTCTCCGTGGCAGCCGCTGTGGACTCACCGTCACCGCCACCGGCGGCACAGCCGCTGAGGCCAAGGACCCCCACCGCTGCTGTGGCCAGGGCGAATCGTGCGGATCGGTTCAAAGTGATCGTGTTCATGGTTGTTCTCTTTTCAAGCTCGTACCGGGCTCATCCGAATCTTCGGGTGGGCTCAGCGATCGGAGTCGTTTCTACCGATCCGACGAACCAGGACCACTGCCCCCAGCACCAGCAAGGCAAGGACCGCGCCACCCACGGCGTAGAGCAAGACCGGGGCACCGGCGTCGTCACCGGCCTCCGTGGCCGCAGGGGTGGACAGGGTCTCCCCTGTTGCCTCCCCGGCGGTGGTGGGCTCTGCCGTGTCGGGTGCAGGCGAGCCGGCGCTGGTCTGGTCAGCGGCAGCCCCCTCACCGACGTCGTAGCTGAACGTGCCTTCAATGGGGTGCCCGTCGGAGGAGACCACACGCCACACCACGGTGTAGGTGTCATCCGTTTGCTCCGAGGGGGTGACGTTCTGGGTGACCGCGGTTCCGGACACCTGTGGTTCGCCGTCGGTGACGTCTGCACCCTGGGCGTCAGTCACACGCACTTGTGTTCCCACGTCCAGCAGATCGGCCGAGAACGTCATCTCGACCTCATCGGGTGCTTCAGTGGCCCGGGCACCGTCGCCCGGGTTGGAGGACACCAACGTGTCATGCGCCCACACCGGGCCCGGAAGGGCCACCAGCGCCGCTGTTCCCACGGCCGCTGCCACCCCTGTGATCCTCGATCGGAGACGACGACGCCCCTGCGGTTCGAGTTCAAACGAGTGGTCTGCGTGGTTGTAGCGGGGTTTCAAAGTCATGAGGCTTCTCTCTGATGGCGCACCCCTGTCCGGGGTGATCTCTGTGGGGTCGGTGCAGATGCGCTGCCTGGCCCACGCTTGCGCCCACCAGCGCACGCTCGCCAAAAATTCACGGACGTGTGTACCGCGGGGTGGAACTGTCAGGCCAGGACAGCAGCCTGCGGAGGACCCCGGTATTGCAGAGAGCCACGGGCCCAGATCAGAACCCGGGCGGGAAGCGGTTGAAGATAGCCCGGTTGCCACGGACGAACGGAGACCCACGGCATGGCAACGGCCACCGCCAGGCGCACCGCCCGGACCAGGAGGGTGGCCACGGCCTTGAGCACGCCGAGCTCGCCGTAGCGCAGCACCACAAAGGCCACAGCCGCAGCCACCAGGTGCAGAAGCAGCATGGTGTGACCACCAGCCAGAACACCCTGAGCGGCACTCACACCATCGACTCCGTGAGCCATGTGGGCGGCGTGTCCGGACACGGAAGTCACCGGTTCCAAAACCAGCTGCGCAGACGCCGCCACGGTCTGAGTGCCCACAGCGCCCGCCGTGTGGGCGGCGTGACCGGTGTGGTCGGTGGTGGAGACGTAACCGCCGGCCAAGGACAGCAGAACGTGGAACAGGGTTTGTGAGCCCAGCACGGCCAGGCCCAGTCCGGCCATCCCTGCCAGACCCGAGAAGTGCTTTCGGCCACCGCGGACCGCTCGGGAAAGACCGCTGCGATCAGCACGGGCCGTGCGGCCGGGGTCAGAGTCCCGGGTGCCCAGTCCTGCCAGAACCATGCACACCGGCGCGGCCAGCGCCACGCACAGTACGTACAACATCACGGACGGCCACTGCCCGCCGGCGGCCACGTGGGCCAGAACGGCAAGAGTGGTGGCCACAAAGGCGGCTGCCCACCCCCGGATCAGGCGCAGCGCACGCGGTGTCATGGACTGCCCCTCTCCTTGAAGATCGCATCAAGCACATCTCACCCGTGATCAGGGTGAGAACCCCTCCATTATGCCGCCGCCGTCAAACCGGGATCCCGGTGGTGGCAACCTGCGCCGCAGCTCACGCCCCCTGGGACCTGAGCGCGGTTGCGCCACCTGTGGGTTCGGTCTCAACCACTGATCCGGCCCCCACGTGGCGCAACCGAATACAGACCTGGCGCAACTGCACACGGAGCAGGGGCAGGGGCAGGCGGCCATCACCCGGGAGATGAAAAACGAGCGGTGACATCCCGGATGGGATGTCACCGCTCGTTGATGGTCAACGGTCAGCAACCGTGACCTGTTCGATCACTTGCCGGAGGCAGCAGCCTTCAGCTTGGAACCAGCGGAGAGCTTGACGCTGTGACCGGCCGGGATGTTGATGGTCTCGCCGGTCTGGGGGTTGCGGCCGGTGCGTGCCTTGCGCTCGGTGCGCTCCACGGACAGCCAGCCGGGGATGGTGACCTTCTCACCGTTGGCCACGGAGGTCTCCAGAGACTGGAACAGTGCGTCCAGCACGCTGTTGACCTGTGCCTGGGTGGTGCCGGCCTTCTCGGCAACCTCGGCCACGATCTCGCTGCGGTTCTTAGCCATGTTGATGTCCTCCTGGACGTCGGGTCTGTATCGGGGCTCCTAGTGAGAACCCACTACAGGGGGAAATTACCAGCTGGACTTGGTGATTCCCGGCAATTCGCCCCGGTGCGCCATTTCGCGGAAGCGAACTCGGGAGATTCCGAACTTCTGGAAGGTGCCACGGGGGCGGCCATCAATCTGGTCGCGGTTGCGAACACGAGCGGGGGAAGCGTCGCGGGGCAGCTTCTGCAGGCCCAGACGTGCGGCTTCACGGTCCTCCGGGGAGGCGTTCTCGTCAACCAGGGTCTTCTTCAGCTCAGCGCGCTTGGCAGCGTAGCGAGCCACGATGACCTTGCGCTGCTCGTTCTTGGCGATCTTGGACTTCTTAGCCATTACTCAGCGCTCCTCACGGAAATCGACGTGCTTACGGATCACGGGATCGTACTTCTTGAGGACGATGCGATCCGGGTTGTTCCGGCGGTTCTTACGCGTCACGTAGGTGAACCCGGTGCCCGCGGTGGACTTCAGCTTGATGATGGGACGTACGTCCTTGTCCTTGGCCATCTCAGATCTTCTCCCCTCGGGCGATCATTTCTGCGACGACGGCATCAATTCCGCGGGCGTCAATGACCTTGATGCCCTTGGCGCTGAGGTTCAGCGTGACGGTGCGGCGCAGGGACGGAACCCAGTAACGCTTTTTCTGGATGTTGGGATCGAACCGGCGCTTGGTGCGGCGGTGCGAGTGCGAAATGCTGTGCCCGAAGCCCGGCTTGGCCCCGGTCACCTGGCAGTGCGCTGCCATAGTTCTCTCCTCCAAATGTCGACGTATGACGGCACGATCCCGGCGCTCACCGGTGAACCAGTCACCGGTACCGCGCAGTCGAACGTCCCATCACCTTTTGTTGCAACCACCGTTCATGAACCCGGGGGTCTGATCCAACAGACCTCCGCACGGTGGCAACCGGTTACGGGTTCGCCACGACGACGGTGAAGATCTTGGTGTCGGGTGCGGACTGCCCCATACAACAGCCTAAAATCATAGGCTTGAGGTGACGCGCCCGCAACTTTTTGCCCCTGCCCCGGTAGCGACACACCGTGAAGGTGCACAACGTACGTGTTTCGGGTCAGGGACAACAGGCAAGTCTAGACGACACGGCACGCCCGGCCAACCACCGGTGGCGGGAATCACCCTTGGGCGCCCCAGGGATGGGCAGGGGACCCGGAGTCCTGGGTCAGTGGCTGTTTCGGTGCCTGAGCGGTGTCGTGGAGGCGGTCCGATGATCCCAGTGCGTCGTTCATCACCTTGGACAGGGATGCCACGCGCTCGGATCGCCGGAGGCTTTCCACCAGGACCACCTTGCCGTCAGAATCCGCCAGCGGGATCTGCCAGTTGGGGTATTCATCCGAGGTTCCCGGCTGGTTCTGCACCCGCTTCTCCCCCACGGCATCCACCAGTTGGACACAGTGCAACAACGACGGCGCCTGGGCCAGGTACCGGTGCAGGCCTTCGATTTTCTGTTGCTCGCTCAGATCATCCACAGGGATGTCAGCCGGCAGCATGCCTGCATCGGCGGCGGCCTCCAGGTACATGGTGACCTGACGCTGCGCGTGCTCGCGTTCCACCTCAACCGGCCGTTCCAGGACCCCCAGCTCGTCCCGCAGGTCCACCTGGATGCCTTCCAGGAAACCTGCCGTGGGCGGGAGGTCGTGGGTGCCGACGGAAGCGAATGCTTCGGTCCGGTAGGTGCGCGGGTCCTTGGGTGCATGGTCCTCCTGCTCGAACCACAGGACGGAAGTGCCCAACACTCCGCGTTCGGAGAGGAACTGCCGGGCGGATGGCTCAACCGTGCCCAGGTCCTCCCCGACCACCACCACTCCGGCACGCTGTGCTTCCAGGGCCAGGATGCCCACCATGGCTTCGTGGTCGTAGTAGATGTAGGCACCGTCGGAGGCTTTGTTGCCTTCGGGGATCCACCAGAGGCGGAAGAGCCCGATCACGTGGTCCACCCGGATGCCTCCGGCGTGCCGGAAGATCGTGCGCAGCATCTCCCGCCACGGCTTGTATCCGGCCTGCGCAAGTTTCTGGGGGTGCCACGGCGGCTGAGACCAGTTCTGGCCCTGCTGGTTGTACATGTCCGCCGGTGCGCCCACGGAGACCCCGTGGGCCAGGACGTCGTGCAAGGTCCAGGCATCAGCACCGTCCTTGGTGACCCCCACGGCAAGATCGTGCATCACCCCGATCTCCATGCCGGCGGACTGTGCAGCCCGCTGGGCGACACCGAGTTGGTTGTCCAGCAACCACTGGATCCAGATGTAGAAGTTCACGCGATCCCGCAGTCGGTCGCGGGCCTCCACGGCGTAGGGAGAGTCCGGAGTGGCGGCATCGGAGTCCCACAGGTTGTTGTCCACCCCGAGTTCCTCACGCAGTGCGCACCACAGGGCAAAGTCCTGGAGGTGTTGGCCGCCGTCGCGAACAAATCGCTCCAGCTGCTGCTGACGCTGCGGGGAGCGGCGCACGGTGTAGAGCAGCTCCAGGCTCTTGAGCTTGGCGGCGTAGATGCCGTCACGGTCAATGGTGTCCGCATCCAGGACCTTGCGCCGTTCAATGGCAGCCAAGGTGGAGACCACTTCCAGGTCACTGGGCCGCAGGTAGGCGTACTCACGAACATCTGCCACCCGCAGGTACAGCGGGTTGAAGAACCGCCGGGTGGTGGGCAGATACGGCGAGGGCTCGATGGGCGGGACAGGCTCTGAGGCATGCAGGGGGTTGACCAGGATGTAGTCAGCCCCCTGTTCCCCACCGATCGCGGCAAGGGCGGCGAGGTCGTTGATGTCGCCAACTCCCCAGGAGCGGTTGGAGGCCACCGAGTAGAGCTGAGCGGCCCACCCCCAACGGCGTTGGCCCTTCAACCGGTCCGTGGTGGTGAGGCGTGCCGGGGTGACCGCCACCTCGATCCTCTGGGTGGGACCGGCTTCCGCTGAATCCGAGTCCACGGTGGCCGTCAGCTGGTACCACTCGGGGGCCAGGTCCGTGGGCAGCTGGAAGAGCACGCGCTGAACCGTGTTTCCCTCGACCTCGCGCGTTTCAGGCGCCCGGTCCACGGCCTCCAGAGTGCGGGTTGTGCCATCCACGGCCAGTTCCACCCTGATCCGGGAATGTGCTGCCGTTCCAGACCCCAGGCTTGCCGGAACGTGAACGGGTATCAGGGTTTCAACGCCCTCGGTGGTGACCACCACGGGGGGCAGCAATCCCGTCCACTGCTCGTCCCGCTTGGTTGTCAGGGAGGCGTGAGCTGCCGCTTCACTGCTGAGATCTGCCCCGAGCGCGGTCAGCACCTCTTCCAGGGTTTCCTGAGGCACGGTGACCTCACCGCCGTCGAATCCGTCGTAGCGGGTCCGTACACCGTGGGCTTCGGCCAGCTGCGCCAAGGTTTCTGCCAAGACACCGTCCGGTGAGATCGCGGGCTGAGACTGGTCTGCGGATGATGCCGATTCTGAGGCGGAAGACTGCATGGGTTCCATACTAACGAGGCTGGGACCGCCACCTGACAGCGCCCACACCGCTGGGGCATCCTGGATCCATGACCTCACCCGAAAACACAAGGCCGAACCCACCTGCCGTGGACCCGCGCACAGCACCCCTGGCGGTGGTTTTTGACTGCGACGGCGTCCTCCTGGACACCGAATCCGCGTGGGCCGAGGTTCAGGCAGAGATCTTCCGCATGTACGGGTTGGAGTACGGACCAGCGGACCAACAGCGACTCATGGGCTGGTCAGCGGCAGATGTGGCCCAGGAAGTCACGCGTTTGAGGGCCGAAACCCGGGAGGAGGACACGGTCACTGTTGACAAGGTGCGCGCCCGGATCCTGGAGGTGGAAGCCGAGCTGCTGACCGGGCGGATGCCGCCCATCGCAGGGGCGCTGGAGCTGGTCCGGCGAGCTTCCCGCGCCGTGCCCACGGCGGTGGCCTCCAACTCCACCTCCGGGATCCTGAACACCAAGATGACCAGCACCGGCATAGCTGATCACGTACAGACCTGGGTGTCCTCCGATGACGTCGCCCGGGGCAAGCCCGCCCCGGACATGTACCTGGAGGCCGCACGCCGCCTGGGAACGGACCCGCAGCGGTGCCTGGCGGTGGAGGACTCCTCCGCAGGAGCCACCGCCGCACTTGAGGCGGGGATGACGGTGGTGGGCCTTTCCCACGACGGCGCCCACGTTCCGTCGTCGTTGTTGATCACCAGCCTGCAGAACCCCCAGTTGATGAAGTTGCTGGAGAGCTGGGGCTGGTGATCGGAGGACCCGCAGGAGGGGCTTGAGGGTCAGCGGTTCCAGAGGCCGTAGGTCTTGGCCAGGTCGGAGACCTTGCGGGCGCGGGCCAAGCGGGGCAGGTAGCTGCCGTCCATGGAACCGGTGGCGCCGGTTTCGAACTTCTCAATCAATTCGCGGGCCCAGGCGATTTCCTGCTCGGAAGGGGCCAGGCCCACATTGATGCCGTCGGTCTGGTTGGGATCCAACGTGAGCTTGCCGGTCATGCCCATGGACTGGGTGATGCGGCAGGCTTCTGCAAGGTCATCCCCGTGGGCACCCACGGACGGTCCGTCAATGGGCCCGGGCAATAGACCCACACGGGAGGCCACCACCAGGACGGAGCGGGCATAAGCCAACGCCATGGGGTCATCGGATGCGCCGGTGTCCCGGCGGAAGTCGCCCACACCAAAGGCCAGGCGGAACACGCCGGGAGCCCGGGCGATGTCATTGGCGTTGACCAGGCCCACAGCCGACTCGATCAAGGCGATCACCGGGGTGCCTGCAGGCATCATCATGGCGGTGCGGGTGATGTGATCCGGGTGTTCGGTCTTGGCCAACATCAGGCCACGCAGGTTCTTGGCCTCAGCCAGAGCCTCCAGGTCCTCGCGCCAATGATCCGAGGTGATGTCATTAATGCGCACCCACGCGCCTGCGCCCTCGTTGATGGCCTCCACCACCGCGGAACGACCTTCGGCTTTCTGCTCCTCCGGCAAACCGTCTTCGATGTCAAAGATCACCGAATCGGCTTCCGAGGCCAGGGCTGCGGGAAACGTGGAGGGATCGGAGGCCCCCACCAGCAGAACTGACCGGGACAGGCGAGCGGGCAGTGCGGCGGCACGTTGATTACGGAACGGGCTCACGAATTTCCCTCTGACGGCAAACGACTCACGTGGCGAGCGCGCTCAGGAGCTGACGTGGTGCGCCCCTGGCGGGCCCCTCCATGTTACGGGTTTCGCCTTCTGTAGCACGGGTCCCGCCTTCCGCGTGGATCTTTGTGACCAATGGGCAGGGCGCGCCACGCTCATCCGCGCAGTGGCGTGTGCTCCGGATCCACGCGTTCGGCTTCTGCCACCGGGCCGGGAGCCGTGGCCTGACCGAACGGGCTGCCGCCCAATGCCTCACGACCGTGCGGTTCCAACCAGTTCTGCAGATCAGGTCCCACCGGCACAACCTGTGTGGGATTGATGTCCGTGTGCACCACGTAGTAGTGCTCCTTGATCTGCTGGAAGTCCACGGTGTCCCCGAACCCCGGGGTGGTGAACAGATCCCGGGCATAGGCCCACAGGTTGGGCATCTCGGTGAGCTTGTTCCGCGAGCACTTGAAGTGACCGTGGTAGACCGGGTCAAAACGCACCAGTGTGGTGAACAGACGAACGTCCGCCTCCGTGATGTGCTCGCCCATCAGGTACCGCCGAGTGGACAGCCGCTCCTCCAACCAGTCCATGGCCACCCACAGCCGCTCGTAGGCTTGGTCGTAGGCCTCCTGGGAGCCGGCGAACCCACAACGGTAGACCCCGTTGTTGACCTCCGTGTAGATGCGCTTCATGACATCGCGCATCTCAGCCTCAAGTTCTTGCGGCCAGAGGTCGGGAGCACCTTCACGGTGGTGCGCCGTCCACTCCTTGGCCATGTCCTCCGTGATCTGAGGGAAGTTGTTGGTCACCACCTGGCCGCTGGAGATCTCCACCATGGCCGGGACCGTGATGCCCCGCGGATACTCCGGGAACCGCGCGAAGTAAGCCTGCTGCAGCCGCTCGATGCCCAAAACCGGATCCTTGCCCTCCGGATCCAGCTGGAAGTCCCAGGACCGTGAATCGTGCGTGGGGCCGGGCAAACCGATGGAGATGGCATCCTCCAGACCCAACAGGCGCCGGACAATCAACGTTCGGTTCGCCCACGGGCAGGCACGGGCGGCCACCAAACGGTAGCGGCCGGCTTCCACCGGCCATGCCGTAGCACCTTCGGAGAGTTCTGCGGTGTCGGGATCCGCCACAATGCGGTCCTCGATGTAGTTGGTGTCGCGGTCAAAGGACTCGCCGGCGTGAACGTAGGCGCCTGTGGTGCTGAATGCATCCGACTGGTTGCTGTGCTCGCGTGAATCGTTGCTGTGCTCGCTCACGGTGTCCTCTCGATTGCCACTCACCATCTCCATTTAATGATACGTCACCAAAATCTCATCGTCGAGACCCTCCACCCCACAATTCCCACTGATCGCTCAGGACCCCGCGCCGTCGTCTGAACTGCGCAGTACCCTTGAGAACAGCGGCCGACCCAATCGTGGGCACCGCATCAGGAGAGACCCATGAGCCCCCATCACGACCCCACAGACCCGGGCAGCCAGCAACCCTTGCCCCAATGGGGTCGCATGCGGCCGGCTGGGGACACCTCAAAGCCCCCAACCCCGACAACCCAGCCCACTCCCGCAACCTCGGCACGCGCGGTGGCGGCGCGCCGTCGTGCCGTCCGGGGCCTGTCATTCGCTCTGATCATGCTGGGGGTTCTCCTGGGCTTCGGCCTGGCGGCACTGGGGCAGCCATGGGTGGGTGGAATCGGCGCCATTCCAGTTCTGGTCGGCCTTTCAGGGTTTGTGGCCGTTCACTTGGGCATTCCCACAACTCTGCGGTTTCCGCATGCACACGTTGCCCGCCCCGGACGCGGATGGTGGTGGGCCCCCATTGGTCTGAGCGCCCTGGGGTTGGCGGCCATAGGTGCTGCCTTCGTCGCAGACGGGACGGCACCGGAGACGGGAAGCCCCTGGACCATCCTCTGGCTGGTCACGGCAGCCACACTGCTCACGGCCGGCGGCCTGGGCTTTGGCCTGGTGGCGGCATCTCGTCTGACGATCCCGGACCACGACGACGCACCCCTGCGCAAAGTCGACTGGGATCGGGAGTACCCCAGGCGCTACCCCGATCAGCCCACTGATCCGGGACGGCTGTACGACTCCTCCTGGATCACGGGCACACCCAGGCCGTCACAATCGCACACACAGCGAACGCCGAATGAGCCTGACGAGTCCTGATGTGCCATTCTGGTGCAACCCCGAACCCGCCTGAACGTTGCCTGCGCCGTAGCTGATGATCGGCGGGTCTGAGCCTGAGACCACTGCCCCGTGAGCGTGGCAGCTGAAAGTGATCATTCATGCCCGCACCCGATTCCACGCCAGCAGAGACGAGTTCCGCGAACACCCCACGGTGGCTGAGCAACGAGGAACAGCAGACGTGGCGCAGTTTCTTGTTCGGCGCCCGGGCCATGCTGCGTGCCATCGACAAACAACTCACACGGGACAGCAATCTCTCCGGGGCGGAGTACGAGGTCCTGGTCCCCCTTTCAGAAGCACCGGGTGGTGTTCTGCGCTCGCGAGCGCTGTTGGAATTCCTGGGGTGGGAACGCAGCCGTCTCTCCCACCTCTTGGTCCGCATGAACCGGCGCGGGCTGATTGAACGCAATCCTTGCGACGACGACGCCCGCGGCCTGGACGTGGCCATCACCCCGAACGGGCGCGAGGCGATCGAGGCCGCAGCACCGACCCATCTTGACCTGGTCCGGACGGCCCTCATGGACGACCTCACAGCAGAGGAAGCGCGGGCCATCAACAGCATCCAGACCAAGTTGTCGGCACGGCTGCGGGAGCTGGATCTGGACTGAGCGCCCACCCGCTCTCACAGCGGGGATCGCTTGGCCGGTGAGACAGGCCCGTGACATAGGGACGGGCCCT
>NZ_JROX01000175.1:0-17241 GCF_000800955.1 Kocuria sp. ZOR0020 | reverse complement strand
CGGGAACCCTGGACGCAGCCGGTGCGGCAGCCTTTGCCGCCGCCGCCCGTGCCGTCACCCGGGAACTGACCGTTGAGGCTGAGCGCATGGCCACGTTGCGGGACCGCCTGATCCGCGGAGTTCTTCAAGCCGTGCCACAGGCTGTCTTGCGCGGGCCTCAGGACTTCGATCATGTGGGCACAAGGCTGCCCAACAATGCCCACTTCACCTTCCCGGGCGCGGAAGGTGACTCCCTGCTGTTCCTGTTGGATGCCGCAGGATTTGCCACCTCCACCGGCTCGGCCTGCTCGGCCGGAGTCCCCAGACCCTCCACGGTGCTGCTGGCACTGGGCCTGGATGAGGACACCGCCCGCGGCGCACAACGCTTCACCTTGGGCCACGGCTCCACCGACGACGACGTCGACGCCCTCCTGGCCGCGCTCCCTCAGGTCTACGCGCGGGCCAAATCCGCGGGAATGGCCGGTCAGGTTTCGACGTTGCACTAGGGCCGTCTGTCTTGAAGAACCGGCTCCCCGTTTCACCCCGAATGAGTTTCAGGAGAATCCCGTGCGAGTGCTCGCAGCCATGTCCGGAGGTGTCGACTCCGCAGTCGCCGCCGCCCGCGCCGTCGAGGCCGGCCATGACGTCACAGGAGTGCACCTGGCCCTGAACCGGATGCCGGGCACGTTGCGCACCGGTTCCCGGGGGTGTTGCACCGTGGAGGATTCCAATGACGCCTGGCGCGCGGCGGAGAAACTGGGCATCCCGTTCTACGTGTGGGACTTCTCCGAGCGGTTCAAGGAAGACGTGGTGGATGACTTCGTGGCCGAGTACGCCGCGGGGCGCACCCCCAATCCGTGCCTGCGCTGCAACGAGAAGATCAAGTTCGCGGCCCTCCTGGAGAAGGCCATGGCACTCGGATTCGATGCGGTGTGCACGGGCCATTACGCCAATGTGGTGACCGTGGATGGTCACCCCCAGCTGCACCGTGCGGCGGAGGATGCCAAGGACCAGTCCTACGTGTTGGGTGTGCTCAATGAGCAGCAGCTCAACCACTGCATGTTTCCCTTGGGTGACACCCCGTCCAAGGCACTGGTGCGTGAGGAGGCCGCTCGACGCGGCCTGTCCGTGGCCGCCAAGCCGGATTCGCATGACATCTGCTTCATCCCGGACGGGGACACCCGCGGGTGGTTGGCAGAACGCATTGAGATGGAACCCGGGCGCATCCTGGATGCAGAAGGCGCAGATCTGGGGGAGCACGACGGCGCTCTGGCCTACACGGTTGGACAGCGCAAGGGCCTGAAGATCGGGCGACCAGCACCGGATGGCAAACCACGTTTTGTCCTGGAGATCCGCCCCAAGACCAACGAGGTGGTGGTGGGCCCCAAGGCAGACCTGGCAGTGCGCACCATTCGAGGCATCCGTGCCTCCTGGGCCGGCCAACCCGTGGCGGTGTTCCACCAGTTCATGGATGAGGAGCAGGCGGTGGGGGCGTCGTCGTCAAGCATCCGTGTGGAGGTGCAGGTGCGGGCCCACGGGGACTCGCTGCCGGCCACGGCCTGGTTGGAAACTGTGCTGGATCCGGACACCCACCCACTTGGCGATCAGGACCGAGCCTTCCGTACGGAACTGGTGATGGTGCTGGATGAGCCGCTCTCCGGTGTGGCCCCGGGCCAGTCTGCCGTGGTCTACCACGGAACCCGTGTGCTGGGACAGGCCACCATCAACACCGCACGCGCCGGTGTACCCGCTGACTTAGGATTTTCTGCATGAACCATTCCCAGGACAGCACCCAGACCGCCACGGATGCCGCCTTGGTGGAACTGCGTTCCATCCGCGGCACCATTGACAACCTGGATGCTGTGCTGGTGGGGGTGCTTGCCGAGCGGTTCAAGGCCACCCAGCGGGTGGGGGAGTTGAAGGCAGTGAACAACCTTCCCGCCGGTGATCCGGAGCGTGAACAGCGGCAGATCGAACGTCTGCGGACGCTGGCTGCGGAGGCACAGCTTGATCCCGAGTTCGCGGAGAAGATCCTGAACTTCATCATCAGTGAAGTCATCCAACGTCACGAACGCATTGCCGAGGAACTGCGCACCGGTTCCCATGACTGACACGCTCGAGCGGGAAACCCATCAAACGCGCGCCACGGTACTGGCGCAGCTGCCCGGTACGGACATGGTGGAGACCCTCACCGTGCTGCGTGGGGAACTGGGGGCTCCGCATCGCAGCGTACTGCCGATCCTCACCAACCGTTCCGACACCGCGGGCACCGCCCCGCGAACGGTCAGCGTCCTGACGGAATTGTGGTGCGATCTTCAGCCGCACGGTTGGAGGCTGACCCGCCATCCCGGCAAAGAGTCTCGGGCGGCCGAATCCTTGCTGGCCAGTGACGTCAACGCCTTGGCTGACGTGGTGGGTGCAGAAAGCACAGGGGATCGTGGCCCTGTCACCGTGGAGATCACCGGTCCGGTCACCCTGGCCGCTGAACTGCACCTTCACAACGGGGAACGGGTGCTACAGGATCACGGTGCCCGCCGTGACGTCACGGCGGCAATGGCTGATGGCCTCACCGCCTGGTTGCCGTCCGTGGCTGCGGCCGTGGACGGGCGTCCGGTGGTGCTTCGGTTGAACGAACCGCAATTCACGCGGGTGGTCCAGGGACAGGTTCCCACCGCCAGCGGCTACAGAACCCTGCGTGCCGTCCCGCGCCCGGAGGCCTTGCAGAGCTTGCGTGCCGTCACGGAGGCTGCCCGGCAGATGGGTGCCACCGTGGAGATCGTGTTCCCCATGGGGGAGGATCCGCGCACCGTGGATCACGACGTCGCCGATCGCCTGGTGGTGGAGCGACCAGGCCCGGATCCGTGGGTCTGGGAACCCCTGGCAGCATCGGTGGAAAGTGGCATGGCGCTCGGTCTGCTGGTTCCGGAACTGCTTCACGCGGCTGCGCAGGACCATCGCGGCAGGGCGCGGGTGCGCACCGGTGAGTTGGTACGCAGCATCACCGGGCCCTGGCACAGCCTGGGATTGCCCTCGGCACAGCTGGATCAGCTCACCGTGGCTCCCTCCGTGGGCTTGACAGATTGCTCCCCGGCCCAGGTGCGCCGAACCTTGAAACTCTCGACGGACCTGGCCCACGGACTGCACCAAACCGCTGTGGAGGCATGAGAACATGCCTAGCAGGACGGCCCCACCGGCCGTTGCAACACTCCGGGCGTGACCAAGGCCCGGACCCGGTCAAGGACCCGATGACGGAAGTGGATGGAGAAGACGTGAACGCGCGCATCCTGGTGGTTGACGACGACGACGCCCTGGCGGAAATGATCGGCATCATCCTCAACGCGGAGAACTATCAGACGATTTTCTGCGCTGACGGTGCCCAGGCGGTCCAGGCCTTCCATGATTCCGAGCCGGATCTGGTGCTGCTGGATCTGATGCTGCCGGGCAAGGACGGTATTCAGATCTGCCGTGAGATCCGAGCCACCTCTGACACCTCAATCGTGATGCTTACCGCCAAGTCGGACACGGAGGATGTGGTCCGGGGCCTGGAGGCAGGTGCGGATGACTACATTCCCAAGCCGTTCAAACCGGCCGAGTTGCTGGCACGTGTGAAGGCACGTCTGCGTCCGGGATCGCGTGCCACCAGCAACGAACTTGTTGTCGGGGACGTCTCCATTGACATCACCGGCCATCGTGTGACTCGCGGCCAGCAGGAGATCCCTCTGACTCCGTTGGAGTTCGAGTTGCTGGCCACCTTGGCACGCGCCCCCGAACAGGTGTTCTCACGGGAGATGCTGTTGCGCGAAGTCTGGGGCTACCAGCACGCAGCGGACACTCGCTTGGTCAACGTCCACGTGCAGCGCCTGCGCTCCAAGGTGGAACGCGATCCGGAGAACCCACAAATTGTGGTCACCGTGCGTGGTGTGGGATACCGCGCCGGGCACCCTGAGCGTCACTGACCTGACGGGCCGTAGGCCGCCTGTCTTTGAGGACCCGCACCACGTGAATCCGCATCACCGCCATGACTGAACGCACAGACCTTGAACCTGCGGGCGCTGGACCCACCGTGGACCAGAGTGTGCTGGACACCGAGCACACTGCGGCTCAGTCTGCCCGCAATCAGGTGGCTCGTGCTGCCGGGCGCGCGAATCGGCGTGATGGCGCCACCAGCTCAGGGGCACCTGGTCGTCGTCGCGGCCCGTTGACGGTGCTGCGCTTCCGACTGGCCCTGCTGGTACGGCGGTGGCGACAATCGCTGCAGTTCCGTGCCGTCACCATTGCCATGATCGGCGCGTTGGTGATCTTCCTGGTGACTGGTGCGTTCCTGTCCCACCAGATCTCCGAACGCTTGTTCAACGATCGTCTGGAGCAGGTGCTCACCCAGTCGGAAACCGACTTCACCCAGGTCCAGGCCAATTTTGATGCTTCCGATGCCGCAGACCGGGATCAGCTGCAAACCTTGGTCACCGCCACATTGGACGCCTTGGACTCGGACACCTCCACCAGCCAGCGGCGCTGGTTGCTGATTCCGTTGTCCTCCAGCACCGGACAGAGTCTGTTGCCGGCCCAGGCGGAAAGTGACTGGATGACCTCCGCCACGGTGCCACAGGACCTACAGAACCGGGTGGCCGGGGATGCCGGGACGTACTGGCAGTCCTCCTCCGTGCGCCTGGAGGACGGCGGAGTGCCCGTGCCCGTGGTCATCGTGGGCAAGGTGGTGGAGCCACAACCAGGGGCTCGCTACGGGTTGTACCTGGTCAATGACTTCTCCCAACCCCAGCAGACCTTGGATGCCATCCACGCCGTGCTGATCCTCTCCACCTTGGTTCAGGCACTGTTGGTTTCCGGCGTGGTGGGTTACGTGACCCGGGAAGTGGTCCGCCCGGTCTCCACCACCGCGCGAGTCTCCGAGTCCTTGGCAGATGGCAACCTGGGCGTGCGCATGGAGGTTGAGGGTTCACATGAGGTGGCTCGTCTGGGCCGGTCCTTCAACCGCATGGCGGACAACCTGGAGGACCAGATCACCCGTCTGGAGCGACTCTCCAGCATGCAACAGACCTTTGTCTCGGACGTCTCGCACGAGCTGCGCACCCCGTTGACCACCGTGCGCATGGCGGCGGAGGTCCTGCACAACGCGCGCGAAGACTTTGATCCAGTCAACCGCCGTTCTGCAGAGCTGCTCTACAACCAGGTGGACCGGTTCGACACCCTCCTGGCGGATCTCCTGGAGATCTCCCGGTTCGATGCCGGTGCCGCGCGCCTGGACATTTCCGGGACCAACATCTTTGCCCTGGTCAACGAGGTCCTGGAAGCCACAGCTCCGTTGGCCGCCAACAACGGCTCCGTGGTCCGCGTGCACTCTGACCTCCAGCGCTGCATTGTGCAGATGGACCAGCGGCGTATCGACCGAATCCTGCGCAATTTGCTGGTCAACGCCCTGGAACATGGGGAGGGGCGGCCGACCGACGTCGTGGTTCGCGCCTCGGACGTCGCCGTGGGGATTGCTGTGCGGGACCACGGGATCGGGATGACCGAGGAGCAGACCCGTAAGGTCTTTGACCGGTTCTGGCGAGCCGACCCCGCCCGTGCCCGAACCACTGGTGGCACCGGCCTGGGCCTGTCCATTGCCGTGGAGGACACCCGTCTGCACGGCGGGCGCCTGGATGCCTGGGGTGAACCGGGGGAGGGCGCGTGCTTCCGCCTCACGTTGCCGCTGCTGCGCTCGCGGCCGCTGAACGACGACGACGTCAGTCCCGTGGAGCTGCCGCCCCAGGATGACGAGCTGCCGTCGGTGGCTGTGGTCACGGACACCGGAACGTTTGCGGCCGTACCGCTGGACCGAGATTCCGTGATTGCGCCCGTCACGGATTCCATTCCCGTGGTGGGCGATACGGAGCGGACTGATGCGGAGGAACTCGAAGCTCCCGGTGATGACCGCGTTGACGGTTCAGCCGACGCCACACCGGCCGGTGGCTCCGGGCCTGACGCCCATGCGGCTGTTGGCGGCGGCTTGGATCTTTCCTCAGCTGAGCCCCAACCCCAGCGGTCGTCGGGGCCCAGCGTTCTGGATGCTGCGGGGCTGGACGGTCCTGCGGCACGCCATCCGGTGTTGCGTCCGGCCATCGGTGGCGAGTTCCTGACCACTGCCGAGGTCAGCCAGACGGGTGTGGGCGGGACGTATCTGTCAGAGGCGGAGGAAATGCGCCCGAGCGCGGTTTCCATCGATCCAGTGGACGTGTCCTCCGGTGAGGCCAACGGCGATGCGGATCAGACTCACGACGAATTGAATACGACTGACGACGGCCTCAATAAGACTTACGACGAATTGAACAAGACTTACGACAAGCTCAATAAGACTTACGACGAATTGGATGAGTCCTACGACGATCTGGATGAGGCCTATGAGGACCTCTATCTGGATGACACCGGTGAGTTGCCGACATTCCGGGAAGCCACCTGGGCAGACTCTACGGGCACCCCTGACGTTTCTGGTGACGCGCCTGAGGCCAGGGGTGGCACCGAGGCCACCCACGCGACCGAGCAGACGGGGGATACCCGTGAGCACTGAAGACCAGAACCGGCGCGCACGCAGCGTGTCCACCGCCACTCGGTGGAGTGGTGCTGTTCTCACCATGGGACTGGTGATCTCCGGATGCGCCACTATTCCCACATCGGGCCCTGTCCACCAGGTGGAACCACCGGTGGCCACGGCCACGGAAACCACTGCGGAGTCCACGGTGGCAGGACCTGAGGACGGCATGTCCCAGGAGGAGATCGTGCGCGGATTCCTGGCGGCCGGGGCGGGTCAGGAAAACGACTACGGTGTGGCCCGCCAGTTCCTGACCCCCGATTTGGCCTCCACATGGCGTCCTGACGCCCGCACGGTGGTCTTCTCAGGGGCTGCCGGGATCCAACAAGGTCTTGAAGACGACCAGGTGCGGGTCAGCGTTGACGCGCGGGCGTTGATCGGTGACACCGGGATCATGCAGCGTCAAGAGGCCGGGTCCAGCGAGGCCATGGACGTTGAACTGACCCAGGTGGACGGCCAGTGGCGAATTTCTGATGTGCCGGACGGTGTGTTGATCCCTGCCTCCAACCTCAACGAGCTATACCGACCCCACAACCTCTACTTCCTGGCCCCTGACGGTGAAACGGTGGTTCCGGACCCACGCTGGTTCCCGGACCGCCCCGGAGTGTCCACATCCCTGGTTCGAGCCCTGTTGGCAGGGCCCGCTCCTTACCTGGAGTCCGCCGTGACCTCGGCCTACCCGGCAGATGCGGAACTCGAGGGGGCCTCCGTCCCTGTTCAGGACGGCACCGCGACGGTGTCACTGAACGTCCCCAATTACAGCGCCTTGGACGTTGCCACCAACCGGGAGATGTACTCCCAGTTGATCCTGACCCTGCTGGCACTGGACAACGTGGATCGTGTTGATTTCCTGGCAGGCGGTGGGCAGATCGATCTCGGTTCCAGCAATCAGGAGATGCTTTCCACCGATCCCCAAGAAGTACCCGGGCGCCAGATCGGTTTGGACGGGGACCAACTGGTGTTCCAACAAGGTGGCCAGTCCAGCCCGGTCCCGGAGGTTTCCCAAGCCCTGGTGGGCTCGGACCCCAGTGATCCCGCCATGAACCGGGACACCAACGAGTTCGCAGCCCTGACCCAGAACCAGTCGGAACTGGTGACTTTCTCCACGTTCCAGCCGGAGCCCGCGGAGCGGTTCACGGGCACGGGCCTGACGGCACCGTCCGTGGACACCGACGGATGGGTGTGGTCAGGTGATCAATCCGGTCAGATCCGGGCAGTGGAAATCGCCCAGCCTGATGCCGATCCCGTGACCGTGGACGCAGACTGGTTGGATGGGCGGACCGTGACCTCCCTGAAGATTTCAAGGGACGGCACTCGTGCTCTCTTGGTGGTGGCAGACGGTGACTCGTCTCAAATTTTGATCAGCGGTGTTCGTCGCGATTCAGACGGTACCCCCGAATCCCTCAATGAGCCCTACGTGGTGGACTCCGGGCAGGGGGCCGCCATGATGGGCGATGCCCGTTGGATCAGTGAATCGCAGTTTGTGGCCGCCACCATCACGGACCGCAGCGCTGCACCACGCCTGTACGACGTCTCCGGGCGCTACCGTGACCTCCCGTTCTTGGAAGGCGGGGTTGAAGGGATCTCCGGAGGCAACGGAGACTCGGAGATTTTTGTGGTCACGGACGGTCAGCTGCGCATGCTCACGGGGGAGTCGTGGTCCCTGCAGAGTGAATCGGTGGAGTCCACCGCGTTCGCCGGCTGACCGCCGTGTTGCAGCCGCTTCAGTTGTTGATACTGCCGGTTCAGTAGTCGGGGCTGCCGCTTCGGTGTTGGTGCCACGGCTACAGGGATCGGCGCTGCGGGTCCCGTGACCGGTGCTCCACACCGGGGTTGGTCCCGCGGTCCCTCCGGCCGCCCTCCACAGTTTGTCGGTCTGGGTGCCCACCGCGCCTCACGACGACGATCCTTGAGTCATGCACGCTGGAGATCCACCCCACAAGGCGCCCCCGGTAGCCCGGAAGCACCTACGTCCTGGCCCGCGTCCGCCCGCTGGCCTGGATCTGCCACCCGCTGGTCTGGATCTGCCACACGCTACCGGCGCCGGTTCAGCTGCTCAGAACTGGGCACGCCGTATGGACCGTGCGGCTGCAACGGTGCTCTCGGCCATGGGTGAAGCCCTGGAAGTGGTAATCCCGGTGGAATGTGCGGTCTGCCGTGCCCCTGCCGCCACGTTGTGTGCGCCGTGTCGTCGACTTCTGAGCCGAACCACCGTGCACCCCCGCCGTGTGGAACACCCTGCCCGTCATGCCCAAGGGTTGCCGATTGTGGCGGCGGGTCGTTACGAACATGAGCTGGCCACCTGTCTGCTGGCCTTCAAGCAAGCAGGCAGAACTGATTTGACCACCACCTTGTCTTCGGTGCTGGCCAGGGCGTTACGGGCTGCGATCGGTTTAGACCCCTCCGGCGGGGCCTTTCAACCGGTGGAGTTGGTGCGGGTTCCGAGTTCAGCCACGGCGCTGCGTCGTCGTTGGTTTGATCCCGTGAAAGTGCTGCTGGGGGCTGTGGATGTGGAGGCAACCGTGAATCCTGACGTGCACTGTGTGCCGTGGTTGGCGCACACCAGTTGTGATCCTGGCGGCAGCCTGCGCAGCCTGGCGGGGCGGGTGCGCACAGCGGGTGGCGGGCAGGCCCAGAAGTTCAAGACTGCTGACCAACGCGCCGTGACCGGGAAGCCGCCCTTCCGTGTGGTGCAAGGACGTGGCGACCGATCTGCCGGGCGGCGTCGGCCGACCCGGGTGATTCTGGTGGACGACGTCGTGACCACCGGTGCCACCCTGAACCGGGCTCGACGCACCCTGGAGGAGGCCGGTGCCACGGTGTTGGGTGCGGTGGTTCTGGCGGCTGCAAACACACCCACGCTGGAGGTGACGGGTGCTGCGTCTCAGAAGTCTGTGTGAAGTGGATGCCGCACCGGCTCACAAGATGAATTACTGGTGTGATCAAGGTAACGTGAACGCTACCGGGACAGCCTCCCGGGGTGGGGATCAGCACCCGCCTGATCTCCACATCTACCAGTCAGACTGGAGGACACCATGGAGCTCATCGTCCAGGGACGTAACGTCAGCGTGCCGGAACGGTTCAAGGAATACGTGGCCGAAAAGGTCGTGAAGTTCGAGGAACTGGGTGACAGGGTCCAAAGGATCGAGATCAAGGTTGTCAAGGACAACCCCACCCCCGGTCGGGACGGCATGCGCGTGGAGACCACCGTGATCGGACGCGGCCCCGTGGTCCGCGCGGAAGCCCGCGGGGACGACAAATTTGCGGTTTTCGACGAGGCCTACGCCAAGCTGATCGAACAGCTGCGCCGAGCCCGGGACCGCCGCAAGGTCCACCGTGGCAACCACCGGCCCACCGCCGTTTCGGAAGCCACGGCAGCATTGCCCGTGGTGGCCTCCGACGGTCCTCTGTTCGCCTCTGCGGATGAACTCGCCGCAGCAGAGACCGAGGCATTTGACACCGATTACCCCCTGGAAGATGACGTTCCGCCCGTGGAGATCCGCCGCAAGCGGTTCCCGGAGGAGCGCATGACCGTGGACCAGGCCGTGGACCGCATGGAATTGGTCGGCCACGACTTCTACCTGTTCGTGGACTCTGAAACTGGTGAGCCGTCCGTGGCTTACCGGCGTAAGGGCTGGGAATACGGTGTGATCGGACTCAGTGCCGATGTCACCAGCACGGAGTCCGAGCCGGCTCGCGCCTACCAAACCAGCTAGTCAGACGCATTTGCAGTGATCGCGCGCGGTGCGGGGAGGGTGGAGCTCCCCGCACCGTTGCTGTGTTCACTGACGTACACTGAATCGGATGACCTGGCTGCCAACCGGCGGCTGAACAGCATGAACCCAACAGATTCACAAGGAGCGTGAGCACGTGGCCTCAATCCTGGAGAAGGTGCTCCGGACCGGGGACAAGAAGGTGCTGAAGCGCCTGAAGGACTACGCGGACGCGATCAACTCGCTGGAAGACGGATATCGCGAGTTCTCCGATGCCGAACTGCAGGCCGAAACGGATGCGTTCCGCGCTCGCGTGGCTGACGGTGAATCCTTGGACCGAATCCTTCCGGAAGCTTTTGCGGTGGTCCGCGAAGCCTCCTCCAGGACATTGGGCAAGCGCCATTACGACGTTCAGCTCATGGGTGGTGCGGCGTTGCACCTGGGCAACATTGCCGAGATGAAAACCGGTGAGGGCAAAACCCTGGTGGCCACCGCACCCGCATATCTGAATGCACTCTCCGGCAAGGGCGTTCACGTGGTGACCGTCAACGACTTCCTGGCGGAATCCCAGGCCGAGCAGATGGGGCGCGTCTACCGTTTCCTGGGCCTGGAAACAGGAACCATCCTCTCCGGTCAGGATCCCGCCACCCGGCGCAAGCACTACGCGGCAGACATCACTTACGGCACCAACAACGAATTCGGATTCGACTACCTGCGCGACAACATGGCGTGGAGCGTGGATGAACTGGTCCAGCGTGGCCACAACTTTGCGATTGTCGATGAGGTCGACTCGATTCTGATTGACGAGTCCCGAACCCCTCTGATCATTTCCGGCCCGGCTTCAGGGGATGCCAACCGGTGGTACTCCGTGTTTGCCAACCTGGTGCAGCGCCTGGAGCTGGACAAGGACTACGAGGCTGACGAGAAGAAGCGCACCGTGTCCGTGCTGGAAACCGGCATTGACAAGGTGGAGGACTGGCTGGGGATCGAGAACCTCTATGACACCGCCAACACCCCTCTGATCGGGTTCCTGAACAACGCTCTGAAGGCCAAGGAATTGTTCCAACGGGACAAGGACTACGTGGTCATGAAGGGCGAAGTCCAGATCGTGGACGAGCACACGGGCCGCATCCTGGCGGGCCGGCGCTACAACGAGGGTGTTCACCAGGCCATCGAGGCCAAGGAAAAGGTGGAGATCAAGCCCGAGAACCAGACCATGGCAACGGTCACGTTGCAGAACTACTTCCGCCTCTACAACAAGCTGGCGGGCATGACCGGCACGGCGGAGACTGAAGCTGCCGAGTTCATGAACACCTACGAACTGGGTGTGGTGGCCATCCCCACCAACAAGCCCATGGTGCGTCAGGACAAGACCGACCTGGTCTACAAGAACGAAATCCTGAAGTTCGCAGCCGTGGTCCAGGACATCGAGGAACGTCACAAGACCGGTCAGCCGGTTCTGGTGGGTACCACCTCCGTGGAGAAGTCCGAATACCTCTCCAAGCTGTTGGCCAAGCGCGGCGTCCGGCACGAGGTGCTCAACGCCAAGAACCACGCACGGGAAGCCGCGATCGTGGCCCAGGCGGGGCGTAAGGGCGCGGTCACCGTGGCCACCAACATGGCTGGGCGCGGTACGGACATCATCCTGGGCGGCAACGCCGAGGCCATGGCCATTGAGCGCATGAAGGAAAAGGGCCTGGACCCTGAGCGTGACCGCGAAGGCTATGAAGCCGCCTGGCCGGCGGTGCTGGCCGAGGCAGAACTGGAGATCGGTGACGAGCACCAGGAAGTTCTGGACCTGGGCGGACTCTACGTGCTGGGCACCGAACGCCACGAGTCACGACGCATCGACAACCAGTTGCGTGGCCGTTCCGGGCGTCAGGGGGATCCCGGTGAGTCCCGGTTCTATCTGTCCCTGACCGATGACCTCATGCGGTTGTTCAACGCCGGTGGGGCGGCCCGCCTGATGGCCAACGCCGCTGATGACACTGCTCTGGAGTTCAAGATCGTCTCCCGTGCCATCGCCTCGGCCCAGAACCAGGTGGAAGGCCGCAACACTGAGCAGCGCAAGAACGTGTTGAAGTACGACGACGTTTTGAATCGCCAGCGCAAGGCCATCTACACGGACCGTCGTCGGATCCTGGAGGGGGATGACCTGCAGGATCAGATCCAGCAGTTCCTGACGGAAGTGGTGGGCTCGATCGTGGTGGACCGCACCCGTGAGGGCCACCCTGAGGACTGGGACCTGGACGGGATGTGGGAGGCACTGGGATCGGTCTACCCCGTGGGCGTGGCCTCTCAGGAACTGATTGAGGAGGCCGGCGGCCGTGAAAAGCTGACCACCTCATTCCTGCGTGAGCAGATCGTCTCCGATGCCAAGGTGATCTATGAGGAGCGCGAGGAATCCGTGGGTTCGGAGACCATGCGCAACCTGGAACGTCGTGTTCTGCTCTCCGTGTTGGGACGCCGCTGGCCGGAGCACCTGTACGAGATGGACTACCTCAAGGACGGCATCGGCCTGCGAGCCATGGCGCAGCGCGATCCGCTGGTGGAGTACCAGCGCGAGGGCTTCACCATGTACGAAACCATGATGGGCGGCATCCGTGAGGAGACGGTGGCCTACCTGTTCAACCTGGATCTCTCCAAGCAGAGGGCCGGGGCAGGTGGTGCCGTGAAGGTCAGCGTGCCCAAGCAGCCCAAGTTCCTGCAGTTCTCTGCCCCCGGTGAAGAGGGCGAGGTTGATGTGCACACGGAGCCCAACACCACGGTTCCGGCTGACCAACAATCTGGTTCAGATTCGGCCGCCGGTGGTTCAGACTCCGCCGCCAGTGATGCCGATTCTTCAGCAGAGGTGACGGACACAGCTGACCCGCAGCGGGGCTCCTCTGACCACGATGCTGCCTCCCTTTCGGGCGATGACCAGGCTCCGCAGCAACACCGTTCCCGAGCGGAACGTCGCGCAGCGGAAGCTGCGGCCAAGAGGCGTAGGAAGAAGCGTTCCTGACCGACCTCACCCGATGTCCAACACCGTGATGCGCCAGGCGCGCTCCGGACGTTCCACACGCAGAACCACGGCGCGGGTGCGGGCGTCGTCGCGGACCACCAGGGCGACCTCGTAGATGCCGTCGTCCACGTGGCAGACCCGTTGCCGCAGTACCTCCGAATGCTGGTGTGCTGCATGGACGGGTGCGCCTGCGGGCTCCAGGAGGCGGCGCTGTTGCATCAGGTCGGCTCGGCGCCGCAGCTTGTCCACTATCGCCTGTGTGGTCCAGCGTGCCAACTGCTGTGCGGGTCTGGTGCCTTGAAGGACTTCCAAGGCGGCCACCGCGATTGAACGTGACAGTGCCGTGACGCGTTCGCGTTCATCACCTGGGGCGAATGTTGGTGCCGGGGTGGCCCGTTGTTGGCTGCGCCAGACGTAGCCAGAGGGTCTGTGTGGTGTGGCTTCACTGCGAGCGATGATGGACATGGTCTGCTCCCGGAATGGTTGAGTCGTCTGGGTCTGATGACGGGGTGGGCACGCGGGCCGGACTTGCGTTCACCGCCCGTTTCAGCTGGGGACCAGTGAGTCGGGCAGAACCAGGACTGTTCCCGGCTGCAGGAGGTCCGGGTCAGTGACGTGATGTGCATTGGCCTGCCAGAGCTGCGGCCATGTGGCCGACACTTCCGCATCCGTTGCGCCGGGACCCAGCAGCTGTGCGGTCAGGCTCCACAAGGACTCCCCAGAACGAACCGTCACGGTGCCCTCCACCACGCGCTGTGATGGGGGTGTGGGTGCTGTGATCGAATCCGGGGCCGTGGGGGATCCATGACCGGGGCCCAGGGCCGTGAAGTCCGGATCCCAGAAGGGAGATAGGTTCCCACCGCTGCCGCCTTGCCAGGTCTCTCCGGTGGCGGTGGCAGGGGTCGCCGCAACCTGCATGGTCTGTTGTGGCACTGCGAGTTCGGGTGCCGAGATCGCTGTGGCACTCAGTCCGCTCTGGGCAGCCCAGGAGGTCTGCGGTGCGGCTGGCGCAGTCACGGGCATTGCCTGCACCTCCACGGGTGTTGCCTGCACTGCCGGCGCGGAGGCGACCGTGATGACGGGTACTCCCACAGCTGCCAGTCCCAACACACAAGGCAATGTGCCGCCACGGTGCGGCTGCGCCCGCTGCGGCTGCTCGAGCTGATCGTGACGGCGGCAGACAGGTGTGGTGGGTGGCGTGAACCGCTGTGCCGGTTGAGGAGTCATGATCTCGTCTTCCTGTGCCAGATGCCGAACCGTGTTGTTTGATGCCATTTGATGCTCAATGACGTCATGCGTTGATCATGAGTGATGTCTGCGCCACAGTCAAGGATGTGACGTCGGCCTGGCGTGATGCGGCGTAAAGTGACGGCACGCGGCCCCGGCCCCAGTGGAAGGCAGGGGAAGACGCGGAGAAGACGTGCGGAGGAGCAGAGACCATGCGCTGGGATGACCTTTTTGCGGACATGGAAGCGCAGTTGGCGGCCCAGCGCTACCGGGACGTGGAGGCCGAAGCAGCTGAGATGACCAGAGCAGAGACCGCTGAGGCTCTCCTGGAGGACCGCTGCGCGGCCCATCGCGGTTCGCACCTCCGCATGAGTTTGCGCGGTGGTCTATTGGTGGAAGGTGTGGTGGATTCGGCCGGTGCGGGATGGACCGTGCTGCTGGATGCAGGCCATGAAATCCTGGTGCCACTGGATGCCGTGGACTGGGTCGAAGGTTTGGGCCTCCACCGTCAGTCTCCGGAGCAGCGACGCCGACTCGGCCTGCCCCACGCACTGCGGGCGCTGGCCATGGCGCGCGTGGGTGCCAGGGTTCACTTGCGTTCGGGCCCCACAGCCGTGTTGGAAGGAACTGTGGACCGGGCGGGGCGCGACCACTTGGACCTGGCGTTGCACCCACAGGAGGAATTCAGACGTCGTCGGGTGGTGCGTTCAGCGCGCACGATTCCCTACAGCGCACTGGCGTGTGTGGTGGCGGACTCCGGCGCGCAGTGAAGCCGCGTCAGTCGATGTCCACCCCGCTGCGTACGGCCTGGGCGGTCTCCTGATGCTTTTGTTGCACCCATTGCTCGAACACGCTGATCTGTACGCGCCATTGACCTCGGCCGCCGATCTGGATGGCCGGCAGTTCCCCGGAGCGCACCATGGCGCGGACCTGTGCCGGGGAGGCGCTGAGTACCTCTGCCACGTCTGAGAGTGTGTAGAACTGGGCGTCGGCCACGTCGTGCTCCTTTGGTGACCGGGCAGGTGCCGGCGGTGATGGATGTGCCCGATTCAGGGGCACCAACCAGTGTGCCACTGCCTGAGCCAGGTGCCGGGTTATCCACAGGTTCTGATGCAAACGGGTCTTTTGGCGATTTGTTGCAGATGCTTCGTCCACAGATTGACCGACGGCCTCGAAACCGCAGGCCAGTTTGCGTCACGATGACTCCAAAACATGAGCAGGGTGCCGGTCGCAAGTGGTCTGAACTCATATGGCGGTGAACAACGCAACCGCAGTTCTTCCCGCGGGGGTGCTGGAACAGACTCGGGCACCGCGGCTTCGCCCACCTCGGGAAGGTTCCGCCGTCCCGGGTGGCGTGAACCCCGCTTGTTGATCGGGGTGGGACTGGTGGTGGCGGCGGTCGCCGGAACCACCGCCACCATGGCATTGACCAGCACCACGGAGCAGTACCGAGTGGCGGCCCGAGACCTGGACGTCGGAACACGGGTCTCGGAGGAAGACTTCAGAACAGTTGAAGTCAGGCTGGAGGGGACAGAAGGGGCCTACCTGCCCGGTTCGACCGACCTGGCTGACGGTGCTGTGATCGTGGACCGCGTGCCCAGTGGGCAACTCGTGCCCACTGAATCCGTGGGGGAGGCCCAAGATCTGGGGCGCCGGCCCATGGGGATTCCGCTCAACACGGCCCTGCCCGCAGGCACGGGCGCCGGCGATTCCGTGGATTTGTGGGTCTCCAAGCGCGAATCCAGTGGGCGTGGGTGGTCGGAACCGGAGCAGATTCTTGAGGGTGCAGAGCTGGCCTCCGTGGACCAGGCAACAGGGACACTGGGTGCCGGGCAGCAGATGACGGCCCAGGTCCTGGTGGAAGAGGACGACGTCTCGGATGTGGTGGATGCCTTGGCCACGGAGTCCCGGATCACCGTGGTGCCGCACATCGGTGGTGGCCGGTGAGTCTGCCACTGACCAGTGTGGGCCCTTCGGCAGATCTCCTGGCGCACCAGATCGATCGCCTCCACGGTCCGGTGACCTTGGTGCGTCGAGCATCTGACCTGGTGGAAGTGCTGGCCGTGGTCCGCTCAGGGTTGGCGCGCGCCGTCGTCGTGGCAGAAGGAGCCGAGCAGTTCGGTGCCGAGGCCATGGAGGCCTTGGAGCAGGCACGAGCCCTGGTGGCCGTTCTGGAGGGTCACGACGACGACCGCCTGGTGGAACTCGGTGCGGTCTTCCTCCCGGCTGATGCAGACGCACGTGAAGCTGCAGAGATTCTGATGGAAGAGGGGCAACGGGCCCAGAGCCAACCGTTGCGTCAACGACCCCCATCAGTCTCCCTGGAATCCACGGTTGAACAGTGGGCACAGGAAGAAACCGCAGGTGGATCCTCCGATGCCGCACCACTGCGGCCCGAGCTGAGCGAGCCCGAGTCGCGCAACGGCTGGGCTGCAGACCTGCACGTGGATGACCCGGCGGAGGATTCCGGTCAGGGGATCACGGAGATCTCGGGTGCCTCCGGTGTGGTGGTGGTCTGGGGCCCGCACGGCTCCCCGGGGCGCAGCACCGTGGCCGTCAACATGGCCGCCGAGATCGCTGCCCTTGGCCATGCGGTGACGCTGGTGGATCTGGACACCTGGGGCCCATCCGTGGCCCACGTCTTGGGGCTGCTGGATGAAACAGCGGGGGTGGCGTTGGCCTGCCGTGCTGCGGATCGCAATCGACTGGACGTGGCAGCACTGGATCGAGCT
>NZ_JROX01000174.1:0-5256 GCF_000800955.1 Kocuria sp. ZOR0020 | reverse complement strand
GGTGCCGGCCCCGGCCATCGGTGGCAGCAGGACCCGGGGGGCCAGGTCGCGGACCCGGTCGGCGGCGTCGACCAGGTGCTCCAGGGCCGCCCCACCGGTGGCTAGAACCCGGGAGGCCAGGCCTCGGGCGGCCAGCCCGGCCCAGATCCGGGACCTGAGCTCGGTGGTGGCGGACAGGACGGCGTCGTGGGTGGCCAGTCGTTCGGCGTAGCGCAGCACGGCGCGGCCGATGCCGAAGAAGCGGACGCCGACGATGGCGACCATCAGGTACATGATTCCCGGCTGCTCGCTGGCGCGCACGATTAGCCAGCCCGACAGCGTGGTGAGGGCGGCGGCGAACAGGGCTGAGGCCGTCCCCAGGGCCGCTGCCCCCAACATGCGCCAGCGAGTGGAGGCGAGGAACGCCCTGAGCTCGCCCAACGCACCACCGGAGGTCTCGGCGAGTGAAGAAGTGAACGCCTCGCCCTGGCGATCGGAGGCCTGCTGCTCCTCCGGGGCGGTGGTTCCTGGCTGGCGATGCGCCCCCTCCCCGCGGGGGCTGGCGGGCTGCCCCAGGAGCACTTTCTGGTCGGCGAGGGCGGTGATCTCGGTTTCGTGGGAGGCCAGGATCACGGTGGTGGTGCCGCGCAGGTTGTCGATGAGGTTTCTGATGCGGTGCGCGTTGGTGGGATCGAGGTGGGCGGTGGGCTCGTCGAGGAGCAGCAGCCGGGCCCCGGCGGTGATGCGGACCAGGCCCCGGGCCAGGCCCAGGCGGCGCAGTTCCCCGGGGCTGAGTTGGTTCGGGTCCGCCTCGGCCAGCCCGGTCAGTCCGACTCGCGCGAGGGCGTGGTGGGTGGAAGCGGTGTCGTGGGCGTAGAGCTGGATCTCGTCGAGGACGGTCTCGCCGACGGTGTGGATGTGCTGAGGCACCCAGGCCACTGCAGCCGGGTCGATCCCGTGGATGGTTCCTTTTTGGGCTTCGATGGTTCCGGCGAGGACCCCGAGCAGGGTGGATTTGCCGCTGCCGCTGGGGCCTTCGACGCTAGTGATAGTTCCGGAAGGGATTTCGGCGTCGAGACCGGATACTGCTGGGGAGGGCCGTCCTGGGTAGCGCACGACCACGCCACTGATTCGCACCGCGGGTGCCTGGTCCGCTGGGGTGTCCGGCTGGGGGTTGATCGTTGCGGGGTTCGATTCCGGTGGCGTCGGTCTGCGGATGTCGGGGGCCGGGGGCTCGGCGACGATCTCACGGGAGCAGTGCAAGGCTGCCATGCCGTCCTGGGAGGCGTGGAAGGCTGCGCCGAGGTCGCGGAAGGGGGCGAAGCATTCGGGGGCGAGGATGAGGGCAATGAGTCCCACCAGGAGGTCGAGGTCACCGTAGACGAGGCGCACGCCGACGAACACCGCCACGACGGCGACCGAGAGCGTGGCGATCAGCTCGAGCACGAGCGCGGAGAGGAACGCGGTGCGCAGGGTCACCATGGTTGTGTGCCGGTGCTGCTCGGAGACATCGCGCAGCGCCGCAGCCTGCTCCTCGATCCGTCCCAGGCCCACGAGGACGGGCAGTCCACGGGCGAGTTCGACCAGGTGGTGGGAGAGTCGTTGAAGGGCGGCGGAGGACTCCTCAGCCTTGTCCTGGGAGTGCAGCCCGATCAGTGCCATGAACACCGGAATCAGGGGCACGGTGAGCACGATGATGAGGGCGCTGACCCAGTCGGCGGCCAGGATCCGCGCCCCGACCAGCAGAGGCACGGTGGTGGCGGCGGTGACCGAGGGCAGCACGCGCGCGTAGTAGTCGTCGAGGGCGTCGAGGCCGATGGTGCCCACAGTGGTCGTGGCGCCGACGTCGTGGCCGCCCCCGGCCAGGAGGCGGGTGGCGAGTTCTCGGCGCAGCCCCCGCTTCGCCCGACCGGCGGCGCGGACGGCGACGACCTGGGTGGCCCAGGTGGTTGCGGCACGCAGCAGCCCGGCACCGACCCCGACCAGCAGAGCCCGTTGCCAGGCCGCCGTGTCATGAGCGATGACCCCGACGATGCCGCGGGCCAGGGCTTCGGCCATGCCGATCAGAGCCAGAGCCTTGAGCGCTCCGAGGAGGCCGAGGGTGAAGACTGTGGCAGCACCACCGGGGCCCAGCGGGGGACGTTTCATGCCTGCTGGTTCCCGTCCGTGCCCGTCCCCGGCACACCCTCACGTCGGGTACCCGCGGCGCGGCTCGGGGCAACGGCGGGAAGGACGGGGTGGGGGGCGGGAAGATGGCCGGTGGTCAGGCGCCGGCGGAACACCCAATAGCTCCAGCTCTGAGCGAGCATCACCGAGGGCAAGCCGATGGCCGCCACGACGGTCATGACCCCCAGGGTGTAGTCGCTGCTGGAGGCGTTGGCCACCGTCAGGTGGTGGGCGGGGTCGATCGTGGAGGGCAGGACCACGGGGTAGACGTTGGCGAAGATTGAGGTAAGGCCGCAGAACAGCAGTGCGGCGGAGCCGGCGAAGGCGCGGCCTTCCCGGCCCAGGCGGGCGCTGGTCCACCCGAAGAGCGCGGCGACGACCGCGGCACCGACCAGGGGCCAGGTCCAGGCCTTGTCGTGGAGCACTTGAACGGCCAACACCCACACGGTGAGCGGCACCAGCGCGGCCGGGCCGAAACGGAGGAGGAACTGGCGGGCACGCACCCGGACCGGGCCCTCGGTCTTCAGTCCCAGGAAGGCCGAGGCGTGCACGAGGCAGAAACCGACCAGCGCCAGCCCACCGAGCAGCGCGTAGGGCGTGAACCAGGCGAAGGCCCCGCCGACGCGGTCGCCGTTGGCGTTCAGCGGCAGGCCCGTAGTGGTCAAAGCCAAGGCAGCACCGAGCCCGAAGGCGACCAGGAACGATCCCCCGCCCAGGGCCCGGTCCACCCACCGCCGCCACCGGTCGCTGTGGACCTTGCCGCGGTACTCGATGGACACCGCCCGGAAAATCAGCCCGACCAGGACGAACACGAAGGGGACGTACAGGGCAGAGAACAAGGAGGCGTACCAGTCGGGGAAGGCGGCGAAGAGCCCGGCGGCTGCGGTGATCAGCCACACCTCGTTGCCGTCCCACACCGGGCCGATGGTATTGAGCATCTGCCGGCGCTGGCGCTCATCGCGGGTACTGGTGAGCATGAGCATCCCCACGCCCAGGTCGAAGCCGTCCAGGAGGATGAACCCGGTCCACAGCACCGCGATGGCGATGAACCAGAGAGTGGGAAGCAGTTCCATGTCAGGGGCCGTTCTGTGGTCGTCGGGCTCAGTAGGCGAAGGCCAGCACGTCATCGCGCCGACCGGTCATGCCCTCGGGATGGGCGGGGTCATCTTCGTGGTGGGCGAGCTCGGGCATGGCCGAGGCGACCCCGCCGCGCACGTAGCGCACGAGCAACCTCGTCTCCACCACCAGCAGGACCGCGTAGATCAGCCCGAGGGTGATGAGGGAGAAAAGGATCTCCTCCCCGCTGACTCCCGGGGAGACGGCAGCGGCGGTGTACATGTACACCCCGTCCACACCACTGGGGTTGGGATTCGGGACGACCACGAACGGTTGCCGTCCCATCTCGGTGAACACCCACCCGGCAATGTTGGCCCCGAAGGGTGCCAGGATGGAGGCCACCGCCACCCACATCAAGGGCTTGGAAGCCGGGACGGTGCCCTTCCGGGTGAGCCACAGCGTCAGCGCCGCGAAGCCGGCGGCGAGCATGCCGAAGCCGATCATCAGGCGGAACCCCCAGTAGGTGACCT
The DNA here is from genome assembly GCF_000800955.1 of Kocuria sp. ZOR0020. Taxonomy (NCBI): domain Bacteria; kingdom Bacillati; phylum Actinomycetota; class Actinomycetes; order Micrococcales; family Micrococcaceae; genus Kocuria; species Kocuria sp. ZOR0020. Next base: position 1,525 of record NZ_JROX01000174.1, on the reverse strand, counting down.
CCATTAGGGGCAGGTAGTCGATCTTTTGGCCGGCCCGTTCGCCGTACATGGGGTCTTCAGGCAGGTGGGTGCCGTAGGCGGCCTCGTACTGTGGGATGAGGGTGTTCACGCCCTTGACTTCGGTGTCGAAGTCCCCGTGGGCCAAAAACGACAGCAGGCCCGGGATCTCGATGACGTTGGTCACCTGGTCACAGTCCTGGGCTCCGAGCGGGCCCACGGCCAGCACCGAGAAGCTGGTGCCATCGTGGCAGGCCGCCTCAGCGGCGGCCATCTTCAGCGGCTGCTGGTCGAACATGAGCTTGCCCTGCAGGTCCCCGGTGGCGGCGACCCCGCCGAAGGCGACGGCGGCGACCACCGCACCGATGCGCAGGCTGGACAGCCACACCGCGTGGTCGACCCGGTCCCGCCCGGGAATATCGGCCCGCTCTCCCACGACCACGGCACCGGAGTCGTCGACGGTGTCGATGTTGTCCCGGCGGCGCTGCCACAGCTGGTACCAGGAAACCCCGATCAGGAACGCCGCGCCCACTGCCACCGCTCCGGCCAGGGTGTGGGAGTAGGCCACCAGGGCCGTGTTGTTGGTCAGCACCGCCCACACGTCGTTCATCACCGGGCGGCCGTCCACCATCTCCACGCCCACCGGGTGCTGCATCCAGGAGTTGGCGACGATGATGAAAAAGGCCGAGACCACGGAGCCGAGCACCGCGGTCCACAGCGTGGCCAGGTGCAGCTTCTTGGGCAGGCGGTCCCAGCCGAAGATCCACAGGCCCAGGAAGGTGGACTCGAAGAAGAAGGCGAGCAGGCCCTCCATCGCCAGCGGTGCGCCGAAGACGTCGCCGACGAAGCGGGAGTACTCGCTCCAGGCCATCCCGAACTGGAATTCCTGCACCAACCCGGTGGCCACGCCCATGATGAAGTTGATCAGGTAGAGCTTGCCCCAGAACTTCGTCATCCGCAGCCAACGCTCGTTGCCGGTGCGCACCCACATCGTCTGCATGAGCGCCACCAGCAGACCCAGCCCGAGCGTGAGCGGGACCATCACGAAGTGGTAGACGGTGGTGATCCCGAACTGCCACCGGGCGATCTCCAACGGATCCATGGGTTGTCCCCCAAGCCTTTTTACAGTGGTGTAGAAGTAGTTCTACGAGTCGTAGAACTACTTCTACACCACTGTAGAACACGTGGGTCGGTCCGCTAGAATCAGCTGGTGGCAACCAACGAATCGAAACGTGCAACCTCCTTAGGTGACCTGGAGCGATCCATCATGGAGATCCTCTGGCAGGCGGACACCCCCCTGTCGGCCTACGACCTCCAGGACCAGCTCCCCCTAGCCACCGACAGCGGTCGCCCCCGCGCCGCCACCACCGTGCTCACCGTCCTGTCCCGCCTGGAGCGCAAAGGCTTCGTCACACGGGAACGCACCTTCCGCCCCCACCGGTACCACGCCGCAGCGTCCCGCGAAGAGCACATGGCCTCCCTCATGCACGAGGTCCTCGGAACAGCCAACGACCGGACGTTGAGATCG
>NZ_JROX01000173.1:0-6666 GCF_000800955.1 Kocuria sp. ZOR0020 | reverse complement strand
ATCGACTAGCGACGTCAACTGGAAACCGAGCCATAGGTCAGGTCAAACTGGAAACCGAGCCATAGGTCAGGTCAAACTGTCACCTGTCCGTGCGGCAGTCCCCATCACGAACCTCCTCGGGTTCCGGGAAGAGAAAGGCATCAATGCTCAACTGCCCCTCGACTTGTTTCCTCTTGCGGGCTCGGGCCATGGGGGGTCTCCTGAGTGCGGTCGGGAAGCTTCCACACACGCTACCCAGCCGCTCCAGAGCCTTCCTCGCGAACACGCACAAGCTAACTCACGTTATGTTGATATGTCAACATTAGGCTATAGTGCGGCCCCTTGCCCATGCCCGCGCGTCGATTCGCCCGGCCACGCTTGCACCCGCGAAGATGAATGAAACTTGGAAGGGGATATTGAGTGTCCACTCATGCAACTGCTCCGTCGGATGCGAGAAGGAGGGGAGGGTCCCCGACTCAGACCGCGACGCGCATCCTGGTAATGCTCGACGTGCTCGGCAACCCGGTGACCGAGAGCTGCGGGGTGGGGAACGCTGTCGCGGTCATCTCTTCGCTTACCCGGGTGCAGAAGCTCGACTTCTGGTTGCGGAACCCTGACTACCTCGCCGATGAGCTCCTGACCGAGTTTGAGGTAGGCCGAGTGAAACTGGACACCATTCAGCCGCATGTTCAACGGATGCTCACCGGCTCCGCGCCGACTCTGCATATGTATCCGATGGAGCGCTACCTCTATGGGGCCTATGAATTCATCGACGATGCGCTGGCCGTGCTGAAGATGTATGAGCAAATCACCCACCGTCGTGTGACCGACACCGGCAACCACTCCCGCAGGGACTACTTCCTTCTCCAGAAGGGGCGAGAGACGGTCATGCGCATGCGTGCGGAGATCCCGGAACTGGCCTGGTATGACGAGCAGGCCGCGGCCATCGGCCTTGTCTCCGACGCTGCGGTCGGAGCGACGGCGAGACGCCGCCAGTACGAACAGCCCGAGTACGAAGCGACCGCACACGGGGAACTCATTCCGCCCATCATCGAGCGGGTGAAAGCGCGCGCAGCGTCGCTTGGTGTTACGGAAGCCGATGGAGAACACGATGAACTGGGTTGACGCGGTAACCGGTAAGTCCCGAGTTGACCGGGACAAGGTTGAAGACGTCCTGTCGGCGTATGGCATCGCCGGGCCGCGGCCCGTGCCGTCTCGTCGACGACTTCGAGTGGAGGCGCTTCACTTCGCCGGGGTGAAGAACCTGCAGTCCTCCGAGGACCACGCAGAGCGCAACTTCATCCCCTTCTCCTTCACGCGACTGTTTGAGACACCGGTCACCGCCCTTGTCAGCAACGGCAAGAACGACGCGGGGAAAAGCTCGACCCTGGACATCCTCGCTTGGGGGCTGCGGGGGCGATCGGACCTCCGCTCCGACGTGAAAATGTGGCTGCGGCAGGTGAGCCTGCTGCTGACGATCGGTGACGAACGGGTCCTTATCGCATGGCGCGTGGATGAAGGTGCCGCTGCCGGCTCCATCCTCACGTTGCCGACGAAGACGACCATCAACTTCGACGACGTGGACACACGCGCTCTCGGCGCGATGGGCACTCAGGCTGATGCCGCCCATGTCATCGGCGAACCCGTGTACAAGCTGGACACACCGGTGGACGACCTAGTGGAGTCGATACGCGCGCAGGGCGCTTATGTGGTCAGCACGTTCGAGGACGACGAGCAGATGGAGCGCGCTGTCGGTGACTTCATGTTGGACCGCCTCGGCCTCGAGACATTGACCCAGTGGCGGCGAAACGCTCGGGCCACCGATGCGGACGATGGGAGCACCGCGCAGCACGGCTGGCCGCTGTGGTCCCAGGCTTTGGTCATCGCCAAGCCGAGCATCACCTCCGCCATCGGCGAGACACCAAATCAAGCCGTCGCGGTTTTGAACACGTTCCTCGCGACCGAGTGGAGTTCAACCCGCAACCTCATCCGGGCGCAGAAAATGTCCGTCGATGCGGAGCTCGCGGGTGTGCGGCGCCGAATCACTCGTGATACCGCAGCCCGCGATGCAAGCGTCGCCGAGCTGACAGCTGAGCGGACGAACCTGCAAGCCAAGCTAGACGCACTTCCCCCCAGTCGAGTGACCGCCGACGAAGCAGCCCAGCTGGTGCAGAAAATGACCGCCGCAACGCAGCACCTAACATCTACCCAAAGTCGGGTCGCTGAGGCGGCCCTCGCGTACGGCACCGCCTCCCGTGCACTGGAAGCGGCTGAGCATGACCTCGCCGCGTTGAAGGAAGCGGCGGTCACGAAGCGGTTCTGGCACTCGCTCAAGCCCTCCTGCTGCCCACGCTGCGACACCCGTGTAGAGCAGGAACAGTGGGAGCGGGAGCAGGCCGGCGCATGCTCACTCTGCAACAGCCCCATCGACGAGGCTGACGCCGAAGGTGTAGACCCGTCTGCGGAGGTCGGCGAGGATGATCTAGATCCCCTGGAGCTGGCTCAGCAGCGGGTAGATGCGTGTGCCGTCGAAGCGGAGACGTTGTCGGATGCGCACGACACGGCACGGGAGGAGGCGCGCCGCGCGGAGGCGACCTTCACCGAAGCGTCGGCGGCATTAGATGCGGTTCACGGTGACCCGGAGCAGCGGCATGCGCTCGAACGCCAGCTCAGCATGCTCGACGGCCGCATCCAGGAGCGTGCGGCTGGGCCCGTTGATGTACCGGAAGAGTCCGTCCTGGCATCGGACGCCGCGGTGCTCGCGGCAGCAGAGACCGTCGCGCAGACCGAAGCGAAGCATGGCTTCGACACGGCGCTGAAATCGGTCAGTGCACAGATCACACAACTCGGCAAGGACCTCGGCTTCAGCAGTCTGGAGAAAGCAGAGATTAAAGGCAATGCGCATCTGCCAGTGGTCCGCGGTGGTGCGCGAAGCAACTTCGGCAAACTCACGGATGGTGAACGACTGCGGCTGAAGATCGCCCTGGTCATCGCCCTTCTCGATGTGGGCGCGGAATCAGGCCTCGGACGTCACCCCGGCTTCCTCATCGTCGACTCTCTCGCACGTGAGGAGCTGAACGAGGCCAACGGTCGACTGCTGCTGCGGGAACTTGACCGCGTGGCTGGTGCATACGGCCTGCAGGTCGTCACCGGTACTACACATACTGAACTGGTGGACTCTGTTCTTCCGGACAAGGCGGTGGTCCGACCGCAAAAGTCCGGCTTCATGTGGTGAAATTCCAACAGACGGGGAACGAGTGAGGTGACTGTGTCAGTTCTCGACGCACTCGACAAACTCGAAGGCACGCCGACTGTCTCTGCGCTCGGTGGGGAGAACGCGATCTACGCCTCACGCGACGTGCTGGCAGGCGACTCCCGTGTCGTCGAGGTGACCGTTGCACTGTGCAACGGGTGGGGGTCACTGGATGACCGCGATACTGCGACGACCTTCCTCATTCGCGCCGTTGAGGACGTCACTCCATTCAGCGCACGCGACCTTTTCGATGTTCTTCTGAACTCGGAGGAAGTGCTGCCAGTCATCTCCAAACCGTTCGAAGGCGCGCTGAGGAAGTTGGCTGGACGCACTGGGCTGGTCCGGGACTTTGCTCTGGAAGCCTGGACGCGACTGGCTCTCGGCGACTGGGCATCCAAGACCCTCCAACTTCGCGCGGCACTCGAGGACTGCAGCGAGGCAGAAGACGCCAGTCACCCGCTCGTTCGAGCGCTCGGTGCCGCACTGTCCCGATGGCACGACGATTCTCTCCGCGATGCTCTCGAATCGCTCATTAGTCACGACGACCTCGACTCCGACGCCGCCATGGAACTTGGGCTCTACTCGGTGGCGTGCGCGGCTGCGCAGACAGATGTGGAGGAAGTCCGAGAAAAGCTGGCGGAAGCGCGTCGCTGGTTCGACGTGGCACGTAGTGATGGGGCCCGCTCAGACGCGGTAGCTTTCGACGCCGTCGTCGGCGGAGTCATCGACCAAACGCGCGGAATGGAGCTTCCCGCCAATAGGTACGAGGCCATCTGCAACTCTGTGTACACCTACCTGGACGGCTTTATCGGCGTCGCCTCCGGATGGCGTTTCCCCCGGGCGAACACGACGACGGCTTGGATGGACCTGCTCAGCCAACTGAACCAGGCCAGCACCGACCGCTGGTATGACCCTCCACGGACTATCGAAAGTCTGGCTCTTGCAATGGCCGCAGAGAGGACAATGACTCTGGTCATCAATCCGGGTGGTGTAGCCAGTCAGATCGGTATGCGCGCTCTGGTGCAGCCTCAGGTTGAGTCCCTCGCCCGGGAGAACGGCCAAGTCCTCTTCCACCTCAAAAGGTGGCTCGCGACGGAGAACAACGCGGCAGACGACAAAGTCCAGGACGCCGTAAGAGAGCTCCTGGCTCAATTGGAGGCGTTGCCCCCAAAAGCGCAGGGCGAATCGCGCCCGGAACTAGACACGATTCGCGAGCGACTCCACCTAGACTCAGAAGCCGCCCGCGTGGTGGCAGAAGCTGTTGAGGCGACTCCTGAGCTACTCCCGATCTACGAAAACCTCGCCTTATACACGTCCCCACCCCGGTACTCGGAGCAGGACCTGCTGGAGCAGCTTCTTGGGGATTGCGACGAGCACGCGGAGGGTGGCATCGCACCTTACCGGGTGGAGCTTGGGCAAGTAATGAACCAACTCGTCCGGTTCGCATCCTTTTACCTAGATGCTGGCCAATCGGGTGAGCGGGCCGCACAGTGGTTCGCGTCAAAGAAGCCATGGCCGGCAGAGCACCAGATCGCTGATGATCTGAATGGGAAACTCTGCATGGCCGGATTTAATTCCATCGTCGAACGCCCTAACACCGCGGGTGGACGGTTAGATATCGCTGTGTCCTTCCAACGCTGCCGAATCTGCATCGAGGTGAAGCGCGTCACCACGACGCGTACCAATGAGCAGCTCATGGATTCCTACGGTGCTCAGGCTGTGCAGTACGCGGCGACGGACATCCCCGTAGCGTTCCTCGTCGTGGCCGACTACGCTCGGCGCGCAACCCGGCTTGACTTGACCGGGGCATTCGACGTGTGCCCGGTACGTCTACATACCGCGTCCCGCCAACACGCCCTCACCACGCTTCGAATGCAAGCGAACGTCGCCTCGCCGTCTTCCGCGTCGAGGTAACGCATACAGAAAGCACTCAACCCTCATAGCCAAACGACAGACGTTTCATGCACCCCATTGCAATAGGAGCATCAGTGCAGTTGGCTGCCGGCTCCGGTGTGAGCGCCACAGGCAGATGCAGGCGCCCGGGCGGGAATCTAAACTGCGACGCGGCCCGCCGCTAATTGGCCATATGTAAAGCACCGGGCGCCCATTTGCTGTACCGCCCCGACGGGAAGGCCTGAGACCTGGTCTCAAAACCTGATCGGTCGTTGCCCACCTGCCTGGGAACGGTCCACAGTGCCTGCATGACGACGAGGACGCAGTCGTGGATGGTCGATGACCGTCTGTGGGAGCTGATCACCCCGCTGATCCCACCCCAGCCACCACCTCGAGGGCCCGGTGGGCGACCCCGGATCGAGGACCGGGCGGCACTGGAGGGGATCCTGTTCGTGCTGCACACCGGGTGCCGTTGGCGGGACCTGCCCCCGGCCCTGGGCTGCGGGTCCGGGCACACCGCCTGGCGCCGGCTCAGGCAGTGGCAGGGGGCGGGGTGTGGGAGAAGCTGCACCGGGCAGTGCTCGAGGAGCTCTCCGAGCAGGAGATCCTCGACTGGTCGCGGGCCAGTATCGACGCGGTGTCCGTACGTGCCAAAAGGGGGGCGAGCTGACCGGCCCGAACCCCACCGACCGCGGGAAACCGGGGACGAAGTACCACCTGCTCACCGACGCGGCCGGGCTGCCCCTGCATGTGCTGGCCTCAGCCGCAAACGTCCACGACAGCAAACTCTTCGAGCCGTTGCTGGAGACCAACCCGAGTGTGCGTGGCCGGCGAAGGCGTCCGGGGCGGCCCCGCCGCCGGCCGGAGAAGCTGCACGCGGACAAGGGCTACGACTACCCGAGGTGCCGCCGCTACCTGCACCGGCGAGGCATCAAGGTCCGGATCGCCCGGCGCGGAATCGAGGCCAAGACCCACCTGGGCCGGCACCGCTGGGTCGTGGAGCGCACCATCTCCTGGGTCCTGCGGTTCAAGCGTCTCGGGATCCGTTACGACCGCACTGCAGCCACGCTGCTCCCGCTGCTCTTGCTCGCCGTCACGCTCATCAACTTCCGCCGACTGCGTCAGGTAGAAGAGTTATGAGACCAGGTCTAAGGCGACGAGGAATGGGCCGTCGGCATCCCTGGCGCCTGATTGATGAAGAAGTAGCCGTTGCGCCCAAAGTGGCTGGCCCCTGCTCGGATAACCCCGGACAGGGGCTAATCACTGCTATCGCTGGCTACGTGGGCGTCGAAGTGCGCCCCTGGAGGCGTGGCGGAGGGCTCGGCAGCCGGTCCTAGACCCGGTGTCGGGGCCTGAAACAAGAAACTCCCACCCGACATGACGTCGGGCGGGAGTTTCGTGAATCCCGGTGCCCCACTTTCGTGAAACACCCTCTTGTGCGCGAGGGGGGAGTTGAACCCCCACGCCCTCTCGGGCACACGGACCTGAACCGTGCGCGTCTGCCTATTCCGCCACTCGCGCGTGGTGTTCAGCGGGGATCT
>NZ_JROX01000172.1:0-8749 GCF_000800955.1 Kocuria sp. ZOR0020 | reverse complement strand
CCTAAACGGCTCGAGCCGCTACCGCTCCGGTCGATCATCGCGTTCGGGCCGCGGGCCGAGCCGGCCGAGACTCACGGCGGCACTGCTGATCTGCGCCATCCTTGCCTGTCTCCAACTACCCCTGGCCGGGATAGCCGACATCGCCTCCACCTCCGGGCGCCTCTTGCAGCTGTGGCCGCAGACCGCCCTCTGGGCGGTTGTGGGACTCATGTGGGCAGCGGGCACCCAGCAGGTGTACCGCTGGTTGCGGCGCAGTTCATCGCGCGCGGACGTTTTCGAAGGCAGGGTGCCCATCCCGCCGCTGAGCGAAGACCACCGCCATGTCTCGGCCGCCCTGTGGTTCGGTGTTGGCGCAGTCTTGTGCGCCGTAATCCTTCCCCCGATGCTGGTGGGGCAGTGGACACTCCAACCGGTTCAGTTGTGGCAAGGCCTGTACGGCACGTATGGAATGGCCGGGCTCATCGCTGCCGCCGGATGGCTGATCCACCACTGTGGTTTTTCCTTGGTTGTCGCCTTGGCCTTGGCCGCCGTCCAGGCCTTGGCCGAAGCGATCGCACCATGGCGGTGGATGGCCAAGGTCCCCGTGGGTGGACTCGTGATCGGTCTGGTGGGAGCCGTCTTTCAAGCGATACCCGGGGGCTGGGCTGCGGCGGTCACCGCCCTCATCGCGTGCACACTGCTCGGGGCGGTCCACCTGCTCACGGGGCGTCGCCTGCGGTGGACAGCTCCGGCAACCGCGATAGTGCTGATCTTCCTCTGAACTTGCACCGCGTTGACAGGCGTCTGAGATCTCGCTGGGGAGCAGCCCTGCCCCTGGTCTGATCCGGTAGGCCTGCTCTTGGCGTGCATACATCGAGAGTGCCTCCTGGGGCTCATGCCTCTGCGCACCCACCCATGCGGCGGCTGACGACCGATGCAGCCTGCTGAGCGGCCCTGACGTGACTTTCAACGACGGCCAAAGGCGTCCGGTAGCTGGGAGCTGAGACCAATATTGCGCCACACACTCCGTGGCTGTCCCGCACGGGGACAGCCACGCTGGTCTCCTGCGCTGATGTTTCCGATGCATTGACCGCCCAGCCACGCGCACGAACTTCTGCCAGACGTTCCAGGTAAGAACGACAAGGTTCGCCCGTAGCCCGGTCCTGCCCCCCGCTGATGACGGCATCAGACAAGAGCCGCTGCACCCTCTCAGGTGCAGTGTGGGCGAGGAACACCTGTACAGATGCGGACTGTGCAGTATTGAAACGCTGCCCCAGGGAGCAGCTGTGTTTGACCGGTTGGGGGCTGATCACTTGCTTGACGCACACAGCGCCGTCGCCACTCCAGACCATGACCGAACTCGACTCTCCGGTGGACTCGGACAGTGATACGAGTTCAGCGCCGGCAGCATCGATGATATCGGCCTGAGCCAGAAGCGGTGCGGCCAACGCCAGTAGTCCAAGGCCCAGCCGATAACGCGAAGTCTCGTCGTCCCATTCCACGATCCCGTCCTCACGCAGACCGCCCAGGAGCCGGGAGACAGAGGACTTGTGCAAACCTATTTCTGCAGCAATATCCGTGATGGTGGCATTCGGTCGCTGCCCGAGGCTTCGTAGCACCTGCCACACCGCTGCGGAGCCTCCGCCTTTGGTCGGCTCCTTCGGCTGCGGCGGCCCCTCAAGAGGGTCGATCATTGACGCTCTCAATCTCTAATGGTCCTCACATCTCAACAATGTTGGCCCCTGGACCATAGGGGAAGGCCGTGATGTCCTCGGCGTGATCATCACCAACCACCAAGATGTCGTGCTCACGATAGCCGCCTGCGCCGGGGAGTCCCTCCGGGACCATGATCATCGGCTCCATGGACACCACCATGCCGGGCTCCAGCACGGTGTCCACGTCCTCACGCAGTTCCAACCCACCTTCACGACCGTAGTAGTGGCCGATGACGCCGAAGGAGTGCCCGTAGCCGAAGGACCGATTAGCCAACAGCCCGTGTTCTACGTAGATCTCGTTGAGTGCGTGGGCGATGTCACCACAACGTGCACCCGGCTTGATCAGAGAAATCCCGGCTTCGTGTACATCCACGTTGATCTCCCACAAGCGCCGAGTTCGTTCATCGGGCTCCCCCAGGAAGAGCGTTCGTTCCAAGGCCGTGTAGTACCCGGATGGCATGGCGAAACAATTCAACGAAAGTATGTCTCCACGCCTCAGAGAGCGGGTGGTCGGCCAGCTGTGCGCACCATCCGTATTAATTCCGGACTGGAACCACACCCAAGTGTCTCGTATTTCAGAATCAGGAAACGCCCTTGCAATCTCACGGGTCATGGCCTCAGTTCCCACCAAAGCGACCTCGTATTCCTTCACTCCTTCCTTTATCGCACTTCGGACGGCGAACCCACCGACGTCGGCGATCCGCGCCGAGTCACGTATGACAGCGATTTCCTCTGCAGATTTGACCATACGTTGACGCATTGCGATCTCCGAGACATCAACCAATTCAACATTTGGGAAGGTTCGGCGATAGTGCTCTGAATCCGCCACCGGCAGCCAGTCCATTTCAAGCCCGATACGATGCGGCACCACTCCGGAATCACTGATAACACTTGCAACAGCGAACCAGAAATTGTCACGATTCCAATCCGTATATACGACGTTGTCTCCGAACGATCGGCGCCATGGCATCCCACCGTCAATGTTTGCCGTTATAGTGACGACCGCATTCGGCGTAATGACCAATCCATACTTCCTGCCGAAGTATGTGTAAAGGAAATCTGTGTAGTACTTAATGTTGTGGTAGGAGTTCATCACAACTGCGTCGATGCCCTGGGAAACCATCTGCGCACGTAGACGGTCAATTCTCCGCATCATTTCAGCATCGCTAAAGGTCAAGGGTACCTTTTCACCGTTATGTATGATCTTGGTACGCTCCAAGAGACCATTGTCACCAGCTGTTGCTGGAGCACCGTTCAGGGGTGTTGCACTCATCATCAAGCCCTTTCCTTGGGTCGAAGCGGTCGAGGACAGGTCAGTAGTCAATGTCACGCCGCGAGTTGTCCTTGGACCAGAGCACTGCCCCCAAAGCAACGGTGGCGGCGGCCATCAGAATGTAGGCTGGCCACATCGTATTGCCAGTCGTATTGATCAGCCATGTATTGAAAGCACTCATCGGCCCACCAAAGATTGCGTTTCCAGCATTAAACACCAATGCAAAGCCCGTAAACCGCACGGCAGTCGGATAGAGCTCACATATCGCTGAAGGCAATGCGCCATCATTTAGCGATAAGAACCCGCCCATGATGACTAGAGCAAGGACCGCCAACCAGTAATGCCCGGTGTTCATCACCATGAAAGCCGGGATGCTCAGCACAATGAACGTGCCTGAGGCCAGGATCAATGTGCTGCGCCTTCCAATCTTGTCGGCAACGAACCCGGTCAGAAAGATGAAACTGATGTAGGTGAGCAATGACAACGTCGTGGCCAATTGCGATGCCGCAGTGTCGTAGCCCAACTGCTCAGACATGTAAGTTGGCATGAAAGTCAACACCACATAGAAGCCCACCGCATTCAGGAGAACGATTCCAAAACCTTGCGCCACCTGCTTGGGGTAGTGGGTGACCAGCAACTTTAAGGGAAATATCGATCGCTTGGGCACACCTTCCAATGGTTGGGTCCGCTCAACATTCTTACGGAACGCCGGTGTGTCAGCGATCTGACGCCGAATGTAGAGACCAATCAGCCCTAACGGAGCCGCCAGCAAGAATGGGATCCTCCAACCCCAAGATTCCATCGCCTCGCTAGAGAGCGTGCCGTAGAGGACGGTCGCGAACAGTGATCCGAGCAACAAGCCCGTTGCCGTGGATCCAGGGACCACCGCTGCATACATTCCACGCTTTGCCTTGGGCGCATATTCTGTCAAGAGCGCGGATGCACCGGCGTACTCCCCCGCCGCAGAGAAACCCTGAACCATCCGAAACAGGAGCAGCAGCAGCGGTGCGGCGACTCCGATCGTCTGAGATCCGGGAACCACACCGATACAGAACGTCGCTCCTGACATGAGCAGAATGGACCAGGACAAGGTCCGGCTCCGGCCGTACTTGTCACCCCAGTAGCCCCAGAAGAATGCCCCGAAGGGGCGGACCAGGAAGCTGATGGCAAACAGCACGAATGCCATAAACGTGCTGTTCTGTACGTCTCCGTGAAAAAAGGCCAGCCCGATGGTCACTGCCAAATAGCTATAGGCGCCATAGTCGAACCACTCGACGAAGTTGCCGATGAAGCTCGACACCACCGCCTTCCTTCGCTGACTCGTACTGGCTTCCACACCATCGGGCGTGGTCAGCGTGGCTGCTTGCGTATGTGCCATAGCGCTCCCCTCAGACCCAAGCTCCCTGCTTGGGTTGCGTTTCATGCAACAGCGTTGCGTGAAGACGCGTCGAGTGGAAGTACCTGCACGGCGAAATTACCGAATGGAAACAGCAATGTTCGCCCCCGGCTACAGGAGCACGGATAAGGGTCTTGGAGGTTAACGGACCTTGGACAGCGGAGCGGACCGAACCAGCAGCCGCTTTTCCTCTGCACCAAAACGCACCTTGGCGATGACCTTGTCCCCGCTGCCTTCAAGCTGGATGACCGTTCCGCGACCAAAGCTCTTGTGCTCCACCTGTTCACCCACGGTCAGGGAAAGAACTTCCTTGGTCGGATCGATTCGGCCGGCCTTGGCCCGGGCACTGGTTCCCATCCGCTGGAACCCACCGTGCGAGCCCGCACCGGCACCCCACCAGGAGCCGGAATCGCTGCCGCGTCGGGCTCCTCCGCCGTAGACACCGGAGCCCCCGTAAGAACCTGACCCTCCGTAGGACCCGGAGCCGTAGGACGCCGATCCCCAGCCTCCTGGGGCAGCCGAACCCACGCGCTCCCATGTGATGAGGGATGTGGGGATTTCCTCCAGGAACGGGCTGGGAGGGTTGTACTGGGACTGGCCCCATTGCTGCCGGTTCTCCGCCCGGGTCAGGTAGAGACGTTGCCGGGCACGGGTGATTCCCACGTAGGCCAGGCGGCGTTCCTCCTGCATCTCCTTCTCATCCGTCATGGATCGTTGGTGCGGAAAGATCCCATGCTCCATGCCGGTCAGGAACACCACGGGAAACTCAAGACCCTTGGCGGTGTGCAGTGTCATCAAGGTGACCACGCCCTTGTTCTCCGGGTCCTCGGTACGATCCGGAATCTGATCGGCATCGGCCACCAGCGCCACATGCTCCAGGAACTCCGGCAGTCCGGCTTCGGGATTCTCCCGCTCATATTCGCGGACCACGGCCACCAGCTCAGCCAGGTTCTCCACCCGGGATTCGTCCTGGGGGTCATCGGAGGTGCGCAGGGCTTCCAGGTAGCCCGACTGCTCCAAGACCGCTTCCAAGACGGCGGCCGGGCCGTTGCCTTCGGCCACCGTGGCCAGGTCGTCGATCAGCTGGACGAAAGCACCCACCGCCTTGACCGAACGGGTGGCCATGCCCGGGGCGTCCTCGGCCCGGCGCAAGGCGGCCATGAAGGAGATCCGATCCCGTTCGGCCAACGCGCCAACGGCACCCTGCGCGCGATCACCGATGCCGCGTTTGGGTTCGTTGAGGATCCGGCGGACGGTGACCTCGTCATCCGGGTTGATCAGGGTCCGCAGATAGGCCAGTGCGTCCTTGATCTCCTTGCGTTCGTAGAACCGGGTGCCGCCCACCACGCGATACGGCAGTCCCACCCGCATCAGGATCTCTTCCAGGGAACGCGACTGTGCGTTGGTCCGGTAGAACACCGCCACGTCCCCGGGACGAACACCGTGGTCGTCCTGCAGACGGTCGATCTCCTCAACAATCCAACGGGCTTCCTCATGGGCGGACTCTGCGGCGTAGCCCACAATCTGTTCGCCGTCCCCCGTGGAGGTCCACAGGCGCTTGTCCTGACGCCCGGAGTTCTTGGCGATCACCGCGTTGGCAGCGGAGAGAATGGTCTGGGTGGAACGGTAGTTCTGTTCCAGCAGCACCGTGCGGGCGTTGGGGTAATCCTGTTCGAAGTCCACGATGTTGCGGATGTCCGCCCCGCGGAAGGCATAAATCGACTGGTCCGAATCACCCACCACGGTCAACTCACCGACCGGCACATTGGGGTCCTTGCCGTCCCCCACAATCTCCTTGACCAGGGCGTACTGGGCGTGGTTGGTGTCCTGGTATTCATCGATCAGCACGTGCCGGTACCGGCGTCGGTAATATTCGGCGATCACCGGGAAGGCCCGGAGCATGTACACCGTCTGGGCAATCAGGTCATCGAAATCCAGGGCGTTGGCTGCTCGCAGGCGTTCGGTGTAACCGCGGTAGATCTGGGCCACCGCTGACTCCCACGGGTCCGTTCCGGAGGCACGCGCCAGGTGGGTTTCGTCGTCGATCAGTTCGTTCTTGAGCCCTGAAATCGCGTGCTGCATGGCCTTGGGTGCGAACCGTTTGGGGTCCAGGTCCAGCTGTTTGGCCACGGCCGTTATCACCCGCAAGGAGTCCGCGGAATCGTAGATGGAGAACGTGGACTTCAACCCGATGGAGGTGGCCTCACGGCGCAGCACCCGCACGCAGAAGGAGTGAAACGTGGAAATCGTCATGGACTTGGCGGCCGGGCCCACCAGTTCCACCACGCGTTCGCGCATTTCCGCTGCGGCCTTGTTGGTGAAGGTGATCGCCAGGATCTCCCCGGGCCGGGCGCGTCCCGTTGCCAGCAGATAGGCCACCCGGTGCGTCAGCACCCGGGTCTTGCCGGAACCGGCACCGGCAACGATCAGCAGAGGCGATCCCGCATGCTCGACGGCCTGCCGCTGCGGGGCATTGAGCCCCTCCAGGAGCGCTTCGGGATTCGCCGCGACAGCGCCTGTGGCGGATTGATCCATCCGTGGGGAACTGGCAGCGACCGAGAGCAGGGGGTTGTCCGTGAGGAAATCCATGATCCCCATAGTTTAGGCGCGGGCCCGGACACCACAGCGCAGGCCCGGAGCCTCCCGGCGCAGCTTGGCTGCAGACTCAGACCGGGGTGACCTCTACGTGGTGACGGCCGTTGTCATCCACCACCCACAGCTCGCCGTCGGCCACTTCCACCAGATGCGGGCGCTGCAGCACCATGTCATCGCTGAAGTCGGTGTCGGCCTCCGTCAGATCAGGCCCACCCACCACCGTTCGCAATTCCAGGCTCTCTCTGTCCAGAACTCGGATCGCATGGTTGCCGGTGTCTGCCACCACCACGGAACCGTCGTAGAGGATGTGCACGGATTCGGGGGCGGACAGGCGTGCCTCATCGGCGGCACCATCGGCGTATCCGGCGCCGTGGCGACCCACAACCGTGACCACGTGGGGATCGCCGTCGCCCTTGTCCAGGTCGAACTCCAAGTAGCGCAACGCCGAAGAATCCCGGTCCACCAGCCACACGCGGCCATCGGAATCCTCCACGGTGCCGCAGGTGGCGGCGAACTTCGCGTGGGCCACCTTGCCGTCGCGTCTGCCGGGCTCCCCGGTGCCTGCAAACTCCACCAGGGCGTTGGTGTAGGCATCCCAGCGGAACAGTTGGTTGCGCTCCGGCACGGCCACGACGGCGGCCCACAGCTTGTGCGACCACGTGATGTCTGCGATCTGGGCACCCTCCAAAATGGAGAGGTCGATCTGGCGCCGTACGGTTTTCCAGTCGTCCTCGTAAAGGGTCAGGTCCCCGTTGGACAGCCGCAGCAACAGGCCTTCCGGGAGGCCGATCGACAACTCCACAGTGCACCTCCAAGCGCTTGATGCGGACCCCATTGCCCGCATTCCCCCCACCGGAAGTCATCCCGATCGGGATGTGATCGAGCTTACTCGCCTTGGAGGGTGATCGCCGTCGTCGCCACCCCCCTCGCATCCTCCTACCCCCGCTTGGGGGCACTGATTTGTCAGCCTTGGCGTGCCGCCATAATGGAGGCATGGGTTTGTCGCGCGCGCAGAAGGTCAAGAAACACGGGGAGTTGGCCGCAGAGGCTCCCGCCACACCGCGCACCCCACGTGAGGACCGCGTCAGTGCGGCACCCCGCAGGCAGCGGCGCAGCACCGAGCTGCCCGCAGCCGAACCCACCAAGACCAAGCGGCAGCCAGGCATCCTGATCGCCGTGGTCATGATCATCGGCGCGCTGCTGATGTTCTACGTCAACATCCTGATCCTGCCCGAGTTCGCCCACGTGGTGGCCGAAGGTCACGGCGTCCCTGAGCTACAGGTCACCGGCTACAGTCCCGAATGGCTTGCGGAGTTCTCCAGGATCATTGGCCAGGACGGCGCGAACCTCTACGCCTCCGTGCACTGGAGCACCGGGCTGCTGGCTCCGTTGGTCATGGCCGTGGGCTGGATCTTGTTCCTGGTGATCTACGCCAAGCGCGGCCTGGAACGCACCGGTGGCCTGGTGGTCACGGGCCTGTTCCCGGCCGTGACACTGGGCGGCAACGTGGCCGTGGAGCAAGCCGTTGCCGCTCCCGCCAACGCGGGTCTGGCCACGCTGTCCTCGGTGCTGATGTCCACCCGTTGGGTGCTGCTGGTGGTGTTGATGTTTGTCACGCTGGGTGTGTTCCTGCGCAAGATGCGCGAGCGCCTACAGACTTTTGACCCGGTTGCGGCCAACGAGCAACGCAAGAAGAAGTTCGGGCGGTCCTGAGCCAACGAGCCCGCGGCACCTCCGTCCTGCCGCCGCTCTCCCCCACCATGCCCCTTCCGCCGCCCTTCCGTCACCCTT
>NZ_JROX01000171.1:0-1542 GCF_000800955.1 Kocuria sp. ZOR0020 | reverse complement strand
CCCTACGGGTCAGGATGAGTTGAGGCCGGTGGTTCATAGCAAGTCCGCCAGCGTGGGGCGTGAACCAGGAGTCCAATCATCATGAGTTCGTCTTTGATCGCGGTGCGCGACGATGGTCGTATGCCCAGTCCCGGACCTCGTTCGGGGGGTCCGACCTCGCGGAGGTCGTTCTCCTCGGCGCAGAAGCTTGACCACCTGGCCGCCTACGAGGTGGCCGTCGCCAGCGGCCTGGGCGGTGCGTACCTGCGCGAGCACGGGTTGTACTCCTCGCTGGTCAGCGAGTGGCGCCGGATGCGTGACGCAGGGGTCCTCGCGGGGAAACAACCTGGGGAGAAGATCGGGCGGCTGTCGGCCGAGCAGGCGGAGATCGCCCGGTTGCGCCGTCAGCTCGACAAGGCCGAGCGGAGGTTGGTGACGACCGAGGCGGCGCTGGTGATCATGGGAAAAGCACACGATCTCTTGGACGTGCTTACCAAGAGATCGCGGGACGACTCCGAGCACACCACGCGTTGATGGCTACCTACCGTGAGCTGACCGGTGCGGGGGTCCCGACCCGGGCCGCGGCGATCCTGGTCGGGGTGTCGCGGGCGACCGCGACCCGCCGCCCCCGCACCCCGGTGGTGACCAGGGCCCGGGTGCCGGTGAACAAGCTCACCGACGCGGAACGGGCCGAGGTCCTGGCGGTCGTGAACAGCCCCAGGTTCGTGGACCTGCCCCCGATCCAGATCTACGCCCACCTGCTCGACGAGGGCGTGTATCTGGGGTCGATCTCCACGATCTACCGGGTGTTGACCGCGAACGCGCAGATCAAGGAGCGCCGCCGGTTGGCCCGCCACCCGGCCCGGACCATCCCCGAGCTCGTCGCCACCGCCCCCGGGCAGGTCTACTCGTGGGACATCACCAAGCTCGCCGGGCCCATCAAGGGCACCTACTTCGACGCCTACGTGATGATCGACATCTACTCCCGCTACATCGTCGGCGCGCACGTGCACGCGGCCGAGTCCGCCGTCCTGGCGGCCGAGATGATGAAGGAGATCTTCGGGGTCCACGGCATCCCGCAGGTCGTGCACGCCGACCGGGGCACGTCCATGACGTCCAAGACCGTCGCGGCGCTCCTGGCGGACCTGGAGGTCACCAAGTCACACAGCCGGCCCCGGGTGAGCAACGACAACCCCTACTCCGAAGCGTGGTTCAAGACGTTGAAGTTCGCGCCCGTGTTCCCCGAACGCTTCGGCTCCCTGACTGACGCCCGGTCGTTCATGGCCGACTTCGTCGCCGGCTACAACCATCACCACCACCACACCGGCATCGGACTGAACACCCCCGCTGACGTCCACTACGGCCTCGCCGCGGCGAAGGCTGGCGAGCGGGCTCTCGTCCTGGCCGCCGCCCGCGCCCGCAACCCCGAACGATTCGCCACCAACCGCGATCCGAAGATCCTGGCCATCCCACCGACGGCCTGGATCAACCAACCCGCCGACAACACCGGCATCGAGCTAGCCGCCTAACACCCACCGGCCTCAACTACCTTGACAAATTCCG
>NZ_JROX01000170.1:0-19917 GCF_000800955.1 Kocuria sp. ZOR0020 | reverse complement strand
CATCGGCGGCGGGCTCACTCACCCCCACCTCAGGTAGGAAGAGCCGGTTTCACAACTGCCGCAAGCCCACGTCAGCTTGGTACGCCATCAGCACGTGATGGCGTACCAAACTGTCACCGGCTTTCACACTCAGCGGTTGCCCGTGCCCACACTGGCCAGGCACACCTCACGGGCCACGGCCCATGCGCGGTGATGGATGTCCACCCAGTCGTTGTGCTCCACCCCGTCCATCAGCACCACTCGTCCTGCGTTGCCAGTGTTTGCGTGCTTGCTGATGTAGTCCCGCAGCGTGGAAACCGGCACCACTGTGTCTGCCTTGCCGTGCAGCACGTTGACCGGGATGTCCATGGGCAACCGGTCAATCGGTGACAGTGCCCTGTAAAGCTCGGGTAGCTCCTCCGGACGACCACCCATCACGTCCACCACCCATTGGTCGTTGTCCTCGTTCACGGCTTTCTCAAAGTCCAGGACCCCCGCCAACGGGGTGGTGCTGCGGACACTCAGGCGGGCGTCGTCGTGCGGGTTGCGGCCACCAGGCATGGAGGCGGGAAGCTGGTCACGGGCCGCCACCCAGGCGGCCAGGTGCCCACCGGCACTGTGGCCCGTCAGATGCACCCGGTCCAGGTCAGGGCGGAAATCTGCGTGTTCCCCCAGCCTGGCCACATGGTCCAGGGCATCGGAGACGTCCTGGAAGGTCATGGGCCAACCACCCGGTGACGGGGTCCCGCGGTAGGTAGGTAGCCACACCGCCACCCCGTAACGGGCAAGGTCACGGGCGGCGGCCTCACAGTAAAGGGGCCCTGACTTGTCCGTCCATCCTCCGCCGTGGATGAACATGATCACGGGGTAGGTGGGTTGCGGATCTGCACCACTCCAATGCTGTGGGTCCGGCAGGAACAGCTGCCCGGTCTGACGTTCTGGGTCCGCACCCCATTGGATCCAGGTTTCAGCGGGCGTACCGGCGCGCGGACGCCCGGCCACCACACGGGCATTGGCGGAACCGGTGCCCATGACCGAGCTGCCGGCCAACCCGGTTCCGGCCAGGCCCACCAGGGCGCCGAGTGTGATCAGGGTGCGCCGCGTCAGCCTCATCAGCGGTTGCCCACACAGTCCAGGAAAGCCATGCGTGCCTGCGCCCACGGTTCCCCCAGGACGTCAGACCAGTCGTCGTGGCCGATCCCTGGCAGCACCTCCACCATTCCGGGGTTTCCCGTGGCCTCCAAGTCGTCCAAGAAGCCTTGGACCGCTTCCAGCGGTATGACCTCATCGGCTGAACCGTGCAGGGCATTGACCGGGATCTCCAGGGGTAGGCGGTCGGCGGGGGAGGCCCAGTCGTAACGCTGTGGATCCTCCTGCGGTGTGACCCCACCCATCAGGTCGCGCACAAGGTTTCCACCATCCAGTTCCTCCGCCAGGGCAAGGTCGTAGAGTCCCGCCATGGAGGTCACGCTGCGGGCGTTGATGCCGGGATCCGCCCCCGGGGCACCGCTGGGCAGCTTGTTACGAGTGGCCGCCCACGTGGCCAAATGACCCCCGGCACTGTGTCCCAGCAGGTGAACCTGCTCCAGATCCGGGGTGAAGCGCCCAAGATCGGCCAGTTGCGGTACATAGTCCACGGCATCGGAGACGTCCTGGAACGTCTCCGGCCAGCCACCGGGACCTTGCAGCCCGCGGTAGGTGGGGACCCACACGGCCAGGCCATAGCGCGCAAGGTCAATGGCAATATCAGCCATGTAGCTGGGGTCTGAGGTGTCACTCCACGATCCTCCGTGGATCACCACGGCCACCGGGTAGGTGGGGGTCAAGGACCCACCGGACCAGGCAGCAGGGTCCGGTACAAAAAGCCATCCCGTCTGACGTTGATCGTCCTGGCCCCAGGTCACCCGACCCCGATCCACGGGTTCCCCTGCACGCCGGTGGCCGGCCACCACACGCGCCACGGCACTTCTGCTGGGCACCGGGGTGGTCACCGTCAGTGCCACGGCCCCGCCCACCACAAGGCTGCCCGCACCCCGCAGGAGGTTTCGGCGTGTGACTGTCATGGGCCGGTGATCACGGGGCGCTGAGCGGGATCGCGGTCCTCACGCCCCCAGTCAGACCATGAGCCGTCGTAGACCGTGACGTCCTTGGCCCCTGCCACCACAGCGGCCAGTGCGCCCACACAGGCTGTGATCCCGGAACCGCAGCTGAAGGCCATGCGCTCACGGTTGGCCCCGGCCTCCATGAACTTGCCCTGGAGCTCTTCGCGGCTCAGCAGGTGCCCGTCCGGCGCCAGATCCGTGAACGGCACGTTGACCGAACCAGGCATGTGCCCACCGCGCATTCCCTCCCGGGGCTCAGGTGCCGTGCCCTGGAACCGGCCGGCACTGCGCACATCAACGACGACGTCCGTGGGGTTCTGCAGCCGGGCCGCCACCTCGGCGTCGTCAATGAATGCGCCGTCGGCAATGGAGACAACCGGTGCCGGCACGGACTGAGGTGTCAAAGCCAGTGGCCCCTCCGGGTGACCGGCGGCCAACCACGCGGGGAGACCACCGTCCAGGACGTACGGACATCCCACTCCGGCGGCCCGCAGCATCCACCAGGCACGGGCGGAGGAAAACATTCCGGCACGGTCATATGCCACCACCACGGAGTCCTGGCCGATGCCCAAGGCCCCGAGCCGCTGCGCAAAGTCACCGGCGGCCGGCATGGTGTGGGGCAGCTGCGCGTCTGCGGACATCTCCCCGTCAAGGTCGAATCGGCGAGCGCCAGGGATCCCTGTGTCCGCTCCGCGGTGGTCCATGGCGGAGGCGTCAACCACCACCACACGGTCCAGATTGGCGGCCAACCAGTTGACGTCAACGGTGGGACCGGCCGGAAGATCCAGGGACGTGGTGTGCTCAGAGACGGTGGTCATGGCACCGATCATTCCATCAGCACAGGTCTGGTGCCGTGCGCCATTGCTGGGGTGGTGGGTTCTCAGAGGTGTTGCCGTGCATGTTCCCGGATGCTGTGCTCCAGCCGGTCCAGGGCGGGCAACGGGGTTTTCCAGCGTTGCAGGTACAACGTCACGGTTTCATCCGTCAGCCCGGGCACGCGGGCGAATGCGGAATCCACTGCGGCAAACGGTGAATCGGCCATCTGCAGTTGTGGGACCATGCCCCAGCCCAGGCCGTCAGCCACCGCGCGGATGAAAGCTTCTGAGGACGGCACCCGGTGTTGGGGTGCGTTGCTCCCGCCGGGAACATTGCGCAGTTGGGAGTCCTGGAGGTCGTCCTTGTGGTTGAACACCACCACAGGCGTGCGGCTCAAATCCATGTGGGAGCCCAAACTCTCCAGCAGGACCGGGCTGATGCAGGGCTCGTAGACCATCCGGCCCAGTGGGATGCTGCGGCATCCGGTCACGGTGCGCTCCGAGGTCGTGATGGCCGCAGCCACTGCCCCTGCCTGGAGCAGCTTGCGGGAATGGTCCTGGTCCTCCACGCTCAAGCGCATCAGCACTGGTGGCCGGCCGGTCACGGTGGACGGTCCACCCAACTGGGCCATGACCGGGCGGAACCAGGTGGCCAGGGAATCCGCATTCACCGCCACGGGCAATTGCCACGGGGCGGTCTGCGGGTCGTCACCGCCCTCCGTGACTCCCAAGTGCTCCAAGGTGTCTGCGTGCAGAGCCAGGACCTGCCGGGCCAATCGCAGGACTTCTTGACCCGGCTCCGTCAACTGCACGGGCACCACCCGCTGCACCAGGACGTGACCGGTCTGGGCCTCCAGCGCCTTGATGCGTTGGCTCACCGCGGGTGCCGTGATGTGCAACTGGGCAGCCGCGCGGTCAAAAGTCCCCAGGTCCACCACCGCGGCCAGGGTGCGCAGTTGTTCCATGTCCACCGTGAACTCCCTCCGTGTTGCCTGGAGAACTGGACGAAGCCCCGCAACAGTCGCACACTACTACCGCCACTGCAGGCCACCGGCGGAGTCGCAAGCTCAACCGGTGGTCACCGCAGCGCACCAGGACCAACAACCGCTTGGCCCACAAGACACAAAGAGGGCCACAGTGGTAGCCGAGACCTGGGCTGCCGTCTGGGCGGATCTGATGACAATTCAGATTCCAGCCGCGGACAAAATCATCCGCACAGTGGTGGTTTACCTGTTCATCGCTCTGTTGATCCGGGTGGCCGGCAAGCGCCTCATGGCCCAGATGAACTCCCTGGACCTGGTGGTTTTCCTGTTGCTCTCCAACGTGGTCCAGAACGCGATCATCGGCCCGGACAATTCACTGCTGGGTGGACTGATGGGCGCAGTTGTCCTGGTGCTGACCAACTTCCTGCTGGAACGTGCCACTCACCGATCGCCTGCCCTGAGCCGCCTCCTGGAGGGGCCGTCCACGCAGTTGGTCACGGACGGGAGCCTGGACCGCGGGGCCATGCTCCGCCTTGGTCTCAGCCGCCAGGAGGTCGATGCCGCACTGCGCCATCAAGGTGCAGACACCCTCACGGAGGTGCAATCGGCCACCCTCTCCCCTGGAGGTGGCGTGGTGGTGACCCTGCGGCCTGAAGACCAGAACGCCAGCATCGGCGACCTTGAACGTGCCGTGGCTCAGCTGAACAGCAAACTGGACCAGCTGCTCATCCAGCAGGGGCGTGCATCATGACCACCGCGCGCAGTGCCCGCGCAGCATCCTGGTTCCTGGAGGGCAGCCGACCGTCGGCGGCCTACGTGGGGCCGCACCAACGCCCTGACCGCACGGAACAAACGCATCCGTGGTGAAAGGTCATGTGCCCGACCGGCGTGGACTACTTCTCCACCCTGGGCTACCAGCCAAGCATCGCCATTCTGGCAGCAGGTCTGATCTCCCCCTTGGCCACGCTGGTCCTGGTGGCGGTGACCCTGCTGGGGGCGCTGCCCGTCTACCGGTGGGTGGCCGCGGTCTCCCCACGCGGGGCCGGCTCCATCCACATGCTGGAACGCCTGCTGCCGCGGTGGACGGGCAAGATCACGGTGTTGGTGCTGCTGGGTTTCACCTGCACGGACTTCATCATCACCATCACTTTGTCCTCCGCAGATGCGGCCGTTCACATGGTGGAGAATCCGTATCTGCCGGACACGGCTTCCCAGTGGCAGTTCTGGATCACCATTGGGTTGTTGCTGCTGCTGGCGGCGGTGTTCCTGGGCGGGTTCTCGGAAGCCATCCGCGTTGCCCTGTTCCTGGTTCCCTTCTACCTGGCCGTCAACCTGGTGGTGATCGTGGCCGGTGGAGTGCAACTGTTCCAGCACCCGGACCTGCTGGGTTCCTGGTGGTCTGCGGCTATGGCCTCGCATGCCTCACCGTGGGCCGCAGTCGTCGTCGCCCTGCTGGTGTTCCCCAAGCTGGCCCTGGGGCTGTCCGGTTTTGAAACCGGGGTGACCGTGATGCCGCAGCTCAGCGGCTCGGCCGGGCACCGCACAGGAAACCGGGGCAAGCACCCGGGCCGTCGGCTGCCGGGTGCCATGTCAACCGGCACCCGCGCCAAGGTGGTGGGCTCCCACCGTCTGCTGACGGTTCCGGCAGGCATCATGGCGTTCTTCCTGATGACCTCCTCCGTGGTGTGCACGGTGCTGATCCCGCAGGACGCTTTTGCAGAAGGTGGCCCCGCCAACGGACGCGCACTGGCCTATTTGGCCCACCAGATGTTGGGTGAAGGTTTTGGCACGGTCTATGACATCTCCACGGTGCTGATCCTCTGGTTTGCAGGTGCCTCCGCCATGGCCGGCATGCTCAACCTGATTCCCCGCTATCTGCCGCGCTACGGCATGGCCCCGGAATGGACCCGTGCCACCCGCCCCCTGGTGGTGGCGGTGCTGCTGGCTGGCTTGGTGGTGGCCTGGATCTTTGACGCCAACGTGGATGCCCAGGGCAATGCTTATGCCACAGGTGTGCTGGCCCTGATCACCTCAGCCGCGGTGGCGGTGACTCTGTCTGCCCGGGCGCATGGCCGCCCCCGGACCGCCCTGGCCTTTGCCGCTGTGGCACTGGTGTTCATCTACACGTTCGTGGACAACATCATCACCCGCCCGGATGGTCTGCACATCGCCCTGGTGTTCGTGGCCGTGCTGCTCACCATTTCCTTCGCCTCCCGCGTGTGGCGGGCTTCCGAACCCCGGGTGGACACCGTGACCTGGGACCAGCAGGCCCTGAGCTGGGTGCATGAAGCGGTGGGCCTGTCCGTGCGCCTGATTGCGCAGAAGCCGGAGGGCACCAGCGCCGGTGACTACTCGGAGAAGCTGCTGGACGAGTAGCGATGGCACGGCCTGATCGAAGGCCCAGAGGTGCTGTTTGTGGAGGTCCACGTCCGCGACCCATCCGATTTTGAGGACAAACTGCGCGTGACCGCCAAGCACGTGGATGGCCACCGGATGTTGCACGTGGACGGGTCATCCGTGGCCACCTGTTTGACCGCGCTGTCCCTGGACATTGGCGAGCGCACGGGCCAGGTACCCCACGTCTACCTGGAGTGGTCTGAAGGAGAGGTCCTGCGCCGGGCCATTCACGACGACGACGCCCGCCCCGTGGTGCACGTGATGTGATGCCTTGCCGGGCTTCTGAGCCACCATGCCGCGCTCATTAAGCTCAGCTTTTGAAGGCAAAGAATCTTTAGCTGTACCGCAGTTTGATGCGGGCGTAAGTTCTTGGCCCATGGGAATTTTCTTCACCGGCATGTTGGCAGGCCTGGCCTTGATCGTGGCCATCGGCGCTCAGAACGCGTGGGTTCTGCGGCAAGGCATTCGACGGGAGCACGTGGCGATCGTCGTCGCGGTGTGTGCGCTGGCCGATGCCCTGTTGATCACGGTGGGAACACTGGGGATCGGGACGCTGGTGGAGCGCTTTCCCGGTGTGCTGGTGGCCCTGCGGTGGGGTGGTGCGGCCTACTTGATCTGGTTTGCAGTCCAGTCCTTCCGTTCGGCCTTTTCCGATCAGTCGCTGAACCAGGCAGATGCCCCCGCTGCCACCAAGTCAGCGGGACGCGTGCTGGCCACCACCCTGGCCCTGACTTTCCTGAACCCGCACGTCTACCTGGACACCGTGGTCATGCTGGGCAACTTGGCCAATCAGCAGGGAGATCTGCGGTGGATGTTCTCAGCGGGTGCGGCCACCGGTTCGGTGGTGTGGTTCTCCGTCCTGGGCATTGGCGCCCGGGCCCTGGCGCGGCCGTTGAACCGGCCAGGGACGTGGAAGGTGATTGACGTCGGCGTGGGTGTGGTCATGCTGCTCATTGCCGCCAAGCTGGTCTTCATGGGCTGAGCGCACCCAAAGCTCTGTCGGAGCCCTCCCGCATGATGAGGGCATGAATCAACACGCTGATCCCCTGGCACCTGTGGAACGCACCTGGGAGGGCCTGGTCTTTGCCTGGCTCAGCGTGGACGGGTTCATTGCGCGGGCAGATCACGACATCGCCTGGCTGGAGGATCTGCCCGCAGCCCCGCATGCCCCGGCACAGGCGCACCCCCAGATCCCGGACTTTGACGATGTCCTGGCCACCTGCGACCACATGGTCATGGGCCGCGCCACCTATCAGAAGGTGCGCAGTATGGGCTTCTGGCCCTATGAACCGCTGCAGGTGATCGTGTTGAGCTCCACCCTGCCGGAAGATCGGGCCGATGGAGTTCTGGTGGTGGATGCCTCCGGCGCTGAGCCGGTGATCATCCCGGGCACCGCCAGCGGTGCGCAGATCCAGCTGGGTGGTTTCTGGATCCTGGAGGCAGCTGACAAGAGCGAGGCTCTGGATCTGGGTGCTCAGGCCTCCGCAGCCTGCCACCAGCCGGTGGAGGTCCGCCAGATGCAGGGCTGAGCGCCCGTCTCGGACCTGTCAGATTATGGGGACGTACGGTTTCAGCCCTGAAACCGTACGTCCCCCCATGATCTGGAACACCTATGACGCTGCACAGGGCGGGCACAGGTTGACCCCGCGTCAGCCACAGAGTGCAGCCATAGCTTGAGGATCAACACGGCCCCCGGCCTGGACCAACAGGACCGGAGGTGACCAACAATCCTCAGGAGCTCAACCCATGCTGTTCGGCAAGAAGACCCCGGAAACCACCTACCGCGATCCGTTTGGGATCCAGATGCACATGGTGGACGGCAAGCACGTCTATGAAGGCCGTGAGCTGCCCCGCCAGGATGACGAGGTGGTGGATCAAGGCCTGGGCTTTGACCTCCAGACTCTGGTCAACCGCCGCAGCGTGGTGTCCGTGATGGGCCTGGGTGCCGTGTCCCTGGGGTTGGCCGCTTGCGCCCCGAACTCGGGGGACTCGGCGTCGTCGTCGGCTTCTGCCACCGGCTCTGCGAGCGCAACGGCGGAGACCATTGAGGTGGACTCAGAGATCCCGGATGAGACTGCAGGCCCTTACCCCGGTGACGGCTCCAACGGCGCGGACGTGCTGGAACAGTCCGGTGTGGTGCGCAGTGACATCCGCTCCAGCTTCAACGGGGCCAGCGGTACGGCTGAGGGTGTGCCCATGACCCTGGAGCTGACCATTGCGGACATGGCTAACGGCAACAATCCCATGACCGGAGCAGCCGTGTACGTGTGGCACTGCAACCGGGACGGCGAGTACTCCATGTACTCGGAAAACGTTGTGGACCAGAACTACCTGCGCGGCGTTCAGGTGGTGGATGGTCAGGGCAAGGTCACCTTCACCAGCATTTTCCCGGCCTGCTACTCCGGACGCTGGCCGCACATCCACTTTGAGGTCTACCCGGACCAGGCCTCCATCACGGACTCCACCAACGCCATTGCCACCTCCCAGGTTGCCCTGCCGCAGGACGTCTGTGACACGGTCTATGCCACCTCCGGTTATGAATCCTCGGTCACCAATCTGGCGCAGCTTTCCCTGGACACGGACAACGTCTTCGGCGACGACGGCGGGGCCAGCCAGTTGGCCACCGTGACCGGTTCCGTGAGCTCCGGCTACAAGGTGGCCCTGACCGCAGGCGTGGACACCAACACCGAGCCCACGGGTGGATCCATGCCGGCTGGCGGCGGCGGTCCCATGGGTGGCGCTCCGGCAGGTGCACCCGGGGCCTGAGTCCTGTTGCACGTCAGCCCCTGGACAGTGTCTGGAATCCATCTGATTCCTGACACTGTCCAGGGGCTTTGCATATGAATGAGGTTCCGGGGTTTGCCGGGCCGAACCCGGGTCAAGACTGGGGCTGAACGGGCTTCCACCTGGGCGCACCGTCTGATGAACTACCCCAAACGAGTCCAAGGAGGGGTGTGGTGTTGCGATCCCACGAGCCCGTCCTGGAACGCCCCGGGGTGAAACCGGCAGGCCCCCGCGCAGTGCTGCGGGACTGGTCACCCACTTACGGCGTCAACGGATTGATCGGTCTGGTGTTCTCCGCCTCCGGCCCCATTGCGGTCACCTTGGCCGTGGGAGCAACGGGCGGATTGACCGCTGCCGAACTTGCCTCCTGGGTGTTCGGAATCTTTCTGTCCGCAGGCCTTGCCACGTTGGTGATGTCCCTGCTCTACCGCCAGCCGTTCGGGTTTGCATGGTCCATCCCCGGCACCGTGCTACTGGGACCGTCTCTGCAGCACCTCAGTTTTGCCCAGGTGGTGGGGGCATTTTTCACCTGCGGTGTGCTGGTCATGGCATTGGGTGCCACTGGCGTGGTGCGCCGGGCCATGGCGGTGATTCCCATGCCCATCATCATGGCCATGGTGGCAGCGGTGTTCCTGCGCTTCGGCACGGACATTGTGGCCGCCTCAACGGATGCCCCCGGTATTGCGTTGCCCATGGTGGCAGCATTTGTGGTGTTCTCAGCCGTGCCGGTCCTGGGCCGGTGCGTGCCTCCCGTGTTGGCCACGTTGGTGGTGGGGGTGGCTGCGGTGGTGCTCAGCGGTCAGTTCCGATTCGACCCCGCAGGGCCGGTCACCGCTCAACCGATGTTCACCGTCCCGGAGTTCACCCTCTCCGCACAGTTGGAACTGGTGATCCCTCTGGCCATCACGGTCCTGGTGGTCCAGAACGGGCAGGGCATTGCGGTTCTGCGTGCTGCCGGGCATCAACCACCCATCAACATGTTTGCCGTGACTTCAGGGGCTTTCTCCCTGGTGAATGCCTCCGTGGGTGCCGTCAGCGCCTGCGTCACGGGGCCCACCAACGCGTTGCTGACCGCCTCCGGTGAACGCCACCGCCAGTACACGGCGGCCGTGACGTACGGAGTGTTGTCCCTGATCTGCGCGGTGTTCGCCCCGGCGTTCACCCGCTTCATGTTGGCCACCCCGGAGGCCTTCATCCTGACCCTGGGCGGCCTGGCCATGATCAGAGCTCTGCAGAACGCGTTTGTGGGGGCGTTCTCCAAGCAGTTCACCTTTGGCGCCCTGATCACGTTTGTGGTGACCGTCTCCGGGCTGAACCTGTTCAACATCCACGCAGCGTTCTGGGGGATTGTGATCGGTTACGTGGTGTCCCGGTTGATGGAACCCGCAGACCACCTGGGTCTGCGCAACTGAACAGTCCCAACCACGCCCCATGGACCGCTGCGTAGCGAGTTCTGCCGCCCATCAGAGCTGATGGACGGCAGAACTCACTGCTCAATCGGCTGGATCCGCTGGGGTCAGGCCTTCTGGGTGCGTGCGGCGTCGTCGTGCAGCATCCACATGTCCGGGCCAAAGATCTCGTACCGGATGTTCTGACCGGGCACACCGGCATCCACCAGGGCGGAACGGGCCTCCTGCATGAACTCCAGGCGCCCGCACAGGTAGACGTGGGAGTCCGGGGAGACACCCAGGGCGGAGAAATCCGGGCGGCCGGTGTGCTCCCCCTCCTCCGACTTGGTGGTCCAGCGCTCCAAGGTGCCGTTGGCCAGCTTGGACATGGCCTCGGTCTGCTCCGCCAGCAGCGGGGCGTCGGCATCTGTGGGGTCAACACGAATGGCACGCACCTCACGGGTGGAGCCATCGGCAGCCAGCTTGTCCAGGAAGGCCACCATGGGGGTCACGCCAATGCCCGCGGAGAGGAACACCAGGGGCGCTTCCGAATCCGTGAGCACCACGTCCCCGTACGGGTTGGAGAGGGGCAGTTCGGCACCAACCTCCAGGGCGTGCAGCACAGGGCTGACCTCTCCGTCCATGTCCTTCTTGACCGCAATCCGGCGTGCACCCTCCGGACCGGGGATCAGTGTGAACTGACGCGGCTGGTCAACGCCGTCGGACATCCGCGTCTGCAGGCTCACGTACTGGCCGGCAACGGCGGGGGTCTGCGGGGTGTCATCGGCCGGTTCAAAGGTCAGCACCACGGTGTCCCCACCGGTCTCCGTGCGCTCGGCCAGACGGTAGGGCGCAAACATGACGTCGTTGGCCTGGCTGGCGTAGAGCCCGCGCTCCAACTTCAACAGGGCCTCAGCCATGAGCCAGTAGACCTCATCCCAGGCCTCAGCGATCTCCGGGGTCAAGGCATCCCCAAGGTCAGCGGCAATGGCACCCAGAAGGTGGTCGTGCACAATCGGGTACTGCTCCTCCACAATGCCCAGGGAGGTGTGCTTGTGCGCCACCCGGGAAAGCATCTCGTCCGGGTAGGAGTCCGAGTGGGTCAGCAGGTGCTGGGCAAATGCGATCACAGAACCAGCCAGGGTCAGCGGCTGGGCACCGGATTTCTGGTTGGCGCGGCTGAACACACCGTTGAGCAGCTCCGGGTGGGCATCAAACATGGACTGGTAGAACTTGGGTGCGATCTCCGGCAAGCGCTCCACGATCACCGGCGCGGTGGCCTCGATCAGCGGTTTGGACTTCTCCGAGAGCATGGATCCTTCTTCCTCGGGCTCACACCCGGCGTCTTGGTGACAGGCCGTCATTGGCCAGCCGGATTGGACGCTACGACTCCCCGCCACCCCCCTCCTTGATCATGGTCAAGATTGGTCTCAGTTGCCGTTTTTTGTTGCCCAGGACAGTTTCAGGGCGCTGGAACGGGGGCCGTGCGCACCGTCGTCGTGAGGCTCAGACGCCCCAGGACTGCGGCCAGGAACACCAGCGCAACCCCCACAGCCATGATCACGGCGGTGGCCGTGATGCTCAGTGGGGAGACCACCACGCCCAGTCCCAGCACAGGTGCCTGGATGACGACGGCGGAGCCCACCGCCGTGGTGAGCAGTACCGCCAGGGGCTTGGTCAGCGTGAGGCGGCGAGCGCGGTCCATGGTGTTCAACGGCATGCCCACCAGATCCAGGTTCCGCCAAAGCTGCGCACGATCCGTGACGGAGGCACTGTGGTCGATCAGGACAGCGCAGGCCACCGTGAGGAACCCGTAGAGCACGGTCACCACGGCACCGGTGCGCATGTCAGTGACCAAGTGACCCAGGGTGGGGTCCCCCTCTGCAGTTGAGATCAGGGCCAGGCCCCCACCCACGGTCACGGCCACAAAGCCCAGGAGCACCACGGACTGCAGTTGCCTCCAGGAACCAGCGGGGTCGGCCAGGATCATGCGGGCAGCCACCAGGTGGTGCGCTGAGGGTGCGCGGCGGTGCATCCGTCCGGCGGCCTTGGCCACAAGCCATGGGCCTGCCCAGGTCATGGCCAGCATGGGGAGGCCAAAGATCACAGCACTCAGGGACACGGCCGCCAGGATTTCCGGCAGCCCCACCAAGTGACGCCAGAACACGGCAATCGCCCCCACGGTCAGTGCGGCCACCAGAATGCGCGCCCAGTGCATGGTGGGGACGTTCCTGCGGGTGCGCACAGCCAGAGGTTCAATGGAGATCCGGCGCAGCCCCAGTGCGGAACTCCAGGCAGCCAGACCCACCAACACCGCACCGGCAGCCCACACCGCGTACAGAGGCAATGTCATGACCTGAGTCCCCACACGCTGCCCGTCCACGGAGAGCAGACCCAGCACGGGGATCAGACAGGCGTACAGCAGTCCGCCCACCATCACGCCCACCAATGCCTGCAGCGCGGCGGCCCCCACCACCAGGCACCGCAGCGTCCACCGGGAGGCACCCAACAGCCGCAGTCCAGCCAGCCGGGAGTCCTTGCGGCGGGTGGACATCCTGGCGGCGGCCGAGGCCAAATTGATCAGCGGCAGCGCCAGGATGCACAGCGCCATGGTGGCCAGGGCACGGTAAACCACGGTCATGGTGGGATCCGCGTAGTCCACGGTCCAGTACGTACGCACACCTGCCATCACGGACAGAAGAAGGCCACTCACCAGCGCATATGCCGCCACCGGCATACCCCAGGTACGGTGGTCGCGGGCGGATTTGCGCAGGAACAGGCGCAGCACGGCAGTGGAGACCACCGGTGCTCGGTGGGCCTGAATGGTGGAGTGGGTGCAGGCGCAGGCAGTCATGACCGCACCGTTTCGGCATGGACGTGGGTGGAGGATCCTGCCGTTGCTGAACCGTGGCCGCCGCCAACTGCGTGAGTGTCACCCACGATTTTTCCGTCACGCAAGTGGACCGTGCGTTCGCACTGTTCGGCCACCGTGTGGTCATGGGTGACCAGAACCAGGGTGGCCCCACGCTCACGGGTGGATTCCAACAGGGCGGTGAGAACCTCCGCGGAGGTCACCGAATCCAGGGCGCCGGTGGGCTCGTCCGCAAAGATCACTTCAGGCCCACACACCTGAGCACGCGCAATGGCCACGCGTTGTGCCTGTCCGCCGGAGATCTCCCCCAGCCGGCGTTCTTCCAGTCCTTCCAGTCCCAGGCGCTCAAGCCATGCCGATGCGGACTGGTGGGCGCTGCCACGGTCCACGCCGCACAGCATCAGGGGCAGCGCCACGTTCTCCACCACCGTGAGTTCATCCAGCATGAGCCCGGCTTGGAACACGAATCCAAAGTGCCGCAACCGCAGGTCCGCCCGCGCCTCCGGGCGCATCACATGAACGGGATCCGGGCCGTTGGCATTGTGGAAGTAGATTTCCCCGGACTGCGGGATCTCAATGCCGGCCAGCGCATGCAGCAACGTGGTCTTGCCGGAACCAGAGGGTCCCATGACGGCCAGTGACTGACCGCGCGGGATGGTGATGGACAAGCCGTCCAGTGCCACCGTGGGCCGGGTCCCGGTGGTTGATCCGTAGTGCTGGGTGAGATTCAGGGCTTGAAGGATCGGGTAGGTCATGCACCCAGGATGCGCCGCTCACCCCGTGTTGAACATCAGTCCACAGGATGGTCTCTGACCACCCGTTCTGCCTACTCAGCAGCCTTTTGTGGACTGCGAGGCACCTGGGTCATCCTCCGGAATGACCCACCGCACTCACCAGGATAATCGGCTCATACTCGGGACGTCTCCCGTCAGTGCAGCGCTCATGAGTCGGGTCACCGCACCTTCCGTCACGGGGACCGGGTTCGACGACGGCACGGCACTCATCACCCGCTGCACAGCCTCCGGGATGTCGGTCTCCCTCATGCCCAGATCTGCCAATCGGGTGGGCGCCCCCACCTGGTCCAGGAGTTCCGCCAGCATGATCACGGCAGCATGGGAATCAGGTGCCGGGGCATCAACGTCGTCGTCGTGGTGGGTGCCGGGGCTTGTTGGTGCTCTGGTCGGTGGTGCGGTCCTCGTGAGTGCTGTGGTTGTTGTGGGTCCGGGTCTGTGCCAGAGCGTCGGCCAAGCGCGCGGAGGCCACTGGTGCACCCGGTGCGTTGAGGGCCAGGACGTGAGGCAGGACCACCGCGTGGGTCTGGGCGTGCGGGAGGTTGAAGGCCCCGCCCAGGGTATGGCAGATCTTGTGGTGCAGTCCCGATCCGGCGGAGGCAAAGGACACCGCCTCCAGGTAACACCCATAGAGCGCCTGCTCGCGGGCGGAACGGTCCGCGGGATCCTCCACGATTCCCGGCAATGCTGTGGCCAACGCACGGGCACCCTCCAGGGCCAACGCCTGGTTGATGGGGTCAGCCCGTGGCGCCCACAAGGAGTCCACGCAGTGGGCCAAGGCATTGATGCCGGAGCTCACGGAGATCTCCAGCGGGAGGTTTGCGGAGAGTTCGGAGTCGTAGACCACCGTGGCGGGCAGGACGTGCGGTGCGGGGCCCGTGGTCTTGATGTGGTTCTCGGTGATACCCCACATGTCTGTGGCCTCGGAGCCGGCGTACGTGGTGGGGACGGCAATCAAGGGCAGGTGAGATGTCAAAGCAATCGCTTTGCCCAGGCCAATGGCGGAGCCGCCACCAATGGCCACCAGAAGATCCGCCTGCCCCTCCTGGGCAGCCCCGCGAGCGCGATAGGCAAGCTCCACCGGGACGTGCTGGGCCACCTCTGTCCATCGAACGGACACGCAGTCTCACGGCACCAGACGCAAGCCTGTGGATGCGTCACGTGCACTGGTGATCACCATGACCCTGCGGGCACCCAGGCGTTGGATTTCCTGAACCAGATGTTCGGCCGCCAGTTCGGTGCCGAACACCACCCGTTGCCCCAGGCTGAGGTGGTTGAACACCAGGGGCACACCATCATTTCCGCTCACCAGCGCCGCCATTGCCGTGGTTCTGCTTACTTTCCGCTACATCAACATGTTCAATCTAGCGCCACCGCTGCTGCTGTGGGCCACAACAGTCCCCACCCCGTGCAGAAGGTTATCCACAGGTGTGGAGAACATTGTGCACATCGTGAACCAGGCGCTGAAATTTTCCGAACATCCGCGTGATCTGGCTGTCCACAGGCTTGTTCACACGTGTGGAATTACACGGATGGGAGTTGTCCACCGCTGTGGATGAACCCTGTGGACAGGCCTCATTGCCGGGGAGGCCGAGCGCGCTTGTGCCGAGCCAACAGGACTCCCATGGTTGCCGTGCCGGCCACCAGGCCACCCAGGTGTCCCTGCCATGAAATTCCCGGAACCAGGAACCCAAAGGCCACGTTGATGCCGATCAGCACCAGAATGCTGGTCAGATTCGGTCGATGGTGTTTGGGTCCCCACAGCGTCACGGCCAACACCGCGCCGAACAGGCCAAAGATGGCCCCGGAGGCACCCACCGTGAGCGTGGTGGGTGGGGAGAGCAGGATCACCGCCGCGGATCCACCCAACAGAGAGATTCCGTAGACCAGCAGGAACCGCATCCGGCCCAGTTCCCCTTCCAACATGCGGCCAAAAATCCACAGGGTGTACATGTTCAGGGCCAGGTGCGCGGGATTGGTCATGGAGTGCACAAAGCCGCTGGTCACAATGCGCCAGGGTTCATCAAATGCAACCACCGGAGCCAGGCCCAGCCAGTAGATGGCCTGCACGTTGACCAGCTGCAGCAGCCACATCAGGGCATAGACCGCAACATTTACGCCGATCAAAGACCACGTGACCAGCATGGGATTGCTGTTGGCCAGTTTTCCGCCAAGCGGGGTCCGCACAGTGCGCTGGCCGGCCTGCGTCGATTTCACACACACGGGACAGTGCACACCCACCGCTGCCTGCACCTGGCAGTCCCCGCACGCGGGGCGTCCACACCGTTGGCACCGGACACCGGTGACCCGCTCCGGATGCTGGGCGCACGGCTGCAACGCGGAGAACCCACCCCCGTTCGGCTCCGGCTGCTGCGGGTGGTTTGCGCCGTAGCTGGGCTGATCCATGCCTGGTCCTCACATTGCGCCTGGTGCTCAACACTTCTGGACTCCTGAGCCTAGAGCCGGGCTCTGACAGACGACTGAGGGCCCCGCCATTGGCGGGGCCCTCAGGATCACGCTGAGTGAGCAGCAGCTCAGATGGTCACAGCTGCTCGATGTCGATCGACTCGATCACGCAGTCCTCCACCGGCCGGTCCATGCCACCGGTGGTCACGGTGTTGAGCTCGTCAACCACCTTGCGGGAGGCATCGTCAGCAACTTCACCAAAGATGGTGTGCTTGCCGTTGAGCCACTCGGTGTTGGTGGTGGTGATGAAGAACTGGGAGCCGTTGGTGCCGCGGCCACCGCGCTTACCGGCGTTGGCCATGGCCAGCAGGTAGGGCTTGTTGAACGAAAGCTCGGGGTGAATTTCGTCGTCGAACATGTAACCGGGGCCGCCCACACCCTGGCCCAGGGGGTCGCCGCCCTGGATCATGAAGTCCTTGATGATGCGGTGGAAGATGACGTCCTTGTAGAGGGGACCTTCACCCTTTTCACCGGTCTGAGGGTTGACCCATTCCTGGGAACCGTCAGCCAGGCCGGTGAAGTTCTTCACGGTCTTGGGGGCGTGGTTGCCGAACAGGTTCACCACGATGTCGCCGTGGTTGGTGTGGATGGTCGCCTTGGCAGTTGCGTTAGCAGTCATGGGGCTCAGTATGGCACGTACGGGCCACCCCTTGGCATGCGATGTTGCAGTTGTGAACTCACGACGACGACGCTGCCGGTTCCGTTCAGCGCACAGTGAAAATCCGCGTGTGGAAGCGGTTTCAGGCCGTGTAAGTGCACTGTCGATCGTGCTTGGCAACGGGCATGCCCGTATGCTGGGGCAGGAGACTCGTCACCCTAGGAGGGAGCTTCCATGAGCTTGTTCAAGTCCAAGGCCCAGAAGAAGGCCAAGTCGCAGCAGAACGCCGTCGAAAACCGCATTGTTGACGCCGGTGACTGGATCGCCAAGGAAATTGGCGCCATTGCCCCCGCCCTGCAGAAGGGCGCCAAGTCCGGTGCAGCCACGCTGGCCGGCGGCGTGCACAACGCCGGTCCGTACGTGCAGGACGGCCTGGGCCGCGCACAGGATGCGGCCGGCAAGGCCCGCAAGGGCGCTGCCCCCGCACTGGCTGCCGTGAGCGCTGCCACCGATCAGGCTGTGACCCGCGTGAAGAACACGGACCAGGCTGAGCGTGCTTCCAAGGCTTTCCACGACGGCAAGGACGCCGCATCCGCGCGTTACAACGCCGCCGCAGCCCAGCTGGCCGGCAAGTTCGCCAACGCGGACACCCCGGAGCAGCTGGAAGCCATTGTTGCCCGCCTGACCGGCGACAAGAAGGCTGTGGCCAAGGCACAGAAGGCTGCCGCCAAGGTTGCCAAGGATTACGCCAAGCAGCAGAAAAAGGCTGAGAAGTCCGGCAAGGGATGGCTGATCTTTGGTCTGGTTGTGGCTGGTGCCGTGGCCGGTGCCGCTGCTTTCAAGGCTTCCCGCCCCGTGCAGGATCCCTGGAAGACCCCGGCGTCCACCTCCCCGCGCGTGACCGCATCCCCCGTTGACCCCAACACCACCGTGGCCGCAGGCTCCGGCGTGAAGGTGGACGACGCCAAGGAGGCCTCCTCCCCCGTGGACGCCGCCAAGTCCGTGGCTGAGGATGCCAAGCACACCGCGCAGGACATCAAGGAGCAGATCCAGGGCAAGGACAACAACCAGGCCTGATCTTGCGTTCCTGAGCTGACGCAACAAAACCAGCGGCCCCGCACCTCTTTGTGAGGTGTGGGGCCGCTGGGTTTTGGTGTCTGGGGGCAGCTACCGGTTCTGTGGCGACCGGGCGCCTCCCTCCTTGGCTCACCTTCTGGGATCTTGGCTGCGCTTTTCAGCGCAATAGAACAAGACACTGAAGAGAAGCATGACATCACCAGCAAGCAGGGGCTGCCAGGCCCTCATGTAGATTCCGAGGACCAGAAACACAACGCCAGTCAAGAGCATGTATATCGCGTACACGATGGTTCTTCTTCTCACCAGATGGCCTTTCAATCGCCTCGGTTGGGGGCTTCTGAGTTTGTTCCGGAATCTACACGAAAATCATGCTCCTGCCTTTCGCGCAGCGTACGGATGATGACATCCAGAGCGTTCGCCATTTGAACAGCACCCATCAGTATGAGCGCTCCGAGTGCCGACCAGAATAGGAAACTGCCTTCGCTAGCGACCACTAACACAAGCATGGAGACAACAGCCACAACTCCCACCACTAATGTCGCTATCCAGTTTCTGGGGGCCAGATTACTCAGAAGGTGACTCTATATCATGGGTTCACCTCTTAAGAACTGACCAACGTCACGATTTCCCGGATATTGGTGAGAGTGCAGATAATGGCCATCCCGCATACGCCGATGATGTAATACGGGTACAGTATTTGCGCCTCTTTGGATTTGAACATGTCTCCGTGGCGCACCATCCACAACACGGCCACGACGGCAGCGACACCGGTAATGAGTGAAAATACCAGGTGCATCGTCACGGCCGGTCACCACGATCAGTCCGAGCCTCAGACCTCAGTCGTGCCGAGGCACCAGACGCAACGGCTTCGCCTGCCAGTACCAACCTGCAGCACCCAACTCTCCAACACATACGCAACCACCTACTTAGTGACAACGCGACGGCGGAGCGAGTCGGTGGCCTCACCCGTGGGCGAGGCCACCGGGTGAAGCTGCGACCGCTGCAGCCTTGAGAAGGCTAAAGATACAGGTCAGAACGTATTCTGCCTAGAGGTCCCGAAAGTCGGACTGCACCGTTTCTCGCCTGGCACCAGCACTTGCCACTGTGCACATGAGACCGCTCGCCACGAGTTCCCCTTGCTTTTGCACATAGACCCTGTCGGTGGCGCCGCATCAGCGACTTATCAGAGTCATAGGGTTCACCCACCGGTCAGCAGTGAGGCTGCACCCACAATTCCGATGATGGACAGTCCACCTAATCTGATGATTAGATACGGCCAGAATTCACCCATCATCCTGTGAGCCGCAACGTAGCCCCCTTGGCGAATGGCAAAAAGCGTCACAGCAGATGAAACAGACAGAACAAGAAAGAATGCCGCGAAGACAATATTTTCGGTCATGATTTTCCATCCAGTGGCGAATCCTCAGCGCCTAATTACCAGCTCGAAGGGTATTTCGCGCTGTGTTCTGCGCCTCCAGCCAGGACCTCGTCGACTGTTTCTTGATGTGAACGCCAAAAGATGCTCCCGACATTTACCATCATCAGAATGACGCCTAGACAACCCAACCCTATCCCGACCCACATTCCCGCTGATCCTTTAGGAAACCGTTCAGCAATGCGGGCCTTCACAGCTGAGTGTGGGTAGCGGTTCTCCGCCAGGGGCGA
>NZ_JROX01000169.1:0-7906 GCF_000800955.1 Kocuria sp. ZOR0020 | reverse complement strand
CCTGGTACCGGCTGGCCCTGGCCTACAGTGCCTCGGGAGACACCCGACGCGCCCGCGGGGCCATGCGTCAGGCTGTCCGACTTTCTGTCAGCCACCCCGGTTCCGGGCCGCAGTCCGCGCGGGCGGCAAGTTAGGGTGTATGCCATGACTGCGCACCAGGACAAGCCCCTGTTCGGAACACTGCTCACCGCCATGGTCACCCCGTTCAAGGACGACGGCTCGGTGGATCTGGCCGCCACGGAAGCCCTTGCGGTTCGACTGGTGGAACAGGGTTGCGACGGTCTGGTGGTGGGCGGCACCACCGGCGAGTACTCCACCATGACGGATGACGAGCACTTTGCCGTGTTCAGCACCGTTCGTGACGCCGTGGGGGATCGTGTGGCGCTGGTGGCCGGTGCTGGCTCCAACGACACCCAGCACACCATGCACTTGTCCGCCACCGCCCAGAAGGCGGGTATGGACGGTCTGCTGATCGTGACCCCGTACTACAACAAGCCCACACAGGCTGGCGTGGTGGCGCACTTTGAAACCGTTGCCGATGCCGTGGAGCTGCCCATCATGCTCTACGACATCCCGGGGCGCACCGGCATCCCACTGTCCGTGGACACCTTGCTGCGCCTGGCTGATCACCCCAAGATCGTGGCCGTCAAGGACGCCAAGGCCGACCTGGCCGCCGGCATGCGCGTGATCGCAGAAACCGATCTTCTGTACTACTCCGGCGACGACGGCCTGACCTTGCCGTGGATGTCCATCGGCGCGGTGGGTCTGGTGGGGGTGACCACCCATGTGGACACCCCGCGTTTCCGCCGTCTGATCGATGCCGTCAACGCGGACAACCTGCAGGAAGCCCTGCAGATCGCCCACGAACTCGAGCCTGTGGTGCGAGCCACCATGACCCACGTGCCGGGTGCCGTTGCGGCCAAACAAATTTTGAACTGGCAGTCCGTACTGCCCAACCACCGCGTGCGCCTGCCGTACGTGGATGCCACCGACGCCGAGTTGGCTGCGATCAAGGCGGAGCTTGAATCCTCCGTGGTGGCCGATTCCCTGACGTTCTAATCACCGCTCTCGGATCCGAGAGCTGTTACCTCAGAGAGGGGTCGCATGACCCATTGGATTGAAAACTTGAGCAAGCCGCCTGCCCTGGCCAAGGACACCTTGCGGGTCACCCCGCTGGGTGGCCTGGGTGAGGTGGGCCGCAACATGACCGTGTTCGAGATCAACGGTCAGCTGCTGATCGTTGACTGCGGTGTGCTCTTCCCGGAAGAGAACCAGCCCGGTGTGGACCTGATCCTGCCGGACATCTCCCACATCGAGGACCGCCTGGATGACATTGTGGCCATCGTGCTCACGCACGGTCACGAGGACCACATCGGTGCAGTGCCCTACCTGCTCAAGCGACGTGCGGACATCCCCATCCTGGGATCCCAGCTGACCCTGGCCCTGGTGGAAGCCAAGCTGCGCGAGCACCGGATCAAGCCCTACACGCTGACCGTGCGCGAGGGGCAGGTGGAGAAGCTCGGCGAGTTCGAGTGTGAGTTCGTGGCTGTGAACCACTCCATCCCGGACGCCCTGGCCGTGTTCATGCGCACCAAGGCCGGCACCGTGCTGCACACCGGTGACTTCAAGATGGACCAGCTGCCGCTGGATGGCCGCATCACGGACCTGCGCCACTTTGCCCGCTTGGGTGAAGAAGGTGTTGACCTGTTCCTGACGGACTCCACCAACGCCGAGGTCCCGGGGTTCACCCCCACGGAGAAGGACATTGGGGGAGTCCTTGCGGATGTGATCAAGAAGTCCCGCCAGAAGGTCGTCGTCGCCTCCTTCTCATCCCACGTTCACCGTGTGCAGCAGGTGCTCGACGCCGCCGTCGCCTCCGGGCGCAAGGTTGCCCTGATGGGCCGCTCCATGGAACGCAACATGGGCATTGCCGCGGAGCTGGGCTACCTGGACGTCCCTGAGGGCGTCCTGGTGGACCAGCGCAAGGTGGAGCAGTTCCGGGACGATGAACTGGTCATCATGTGCACCGGTTCCCAGGGTGAGCCCATGGCTGCCCTGTCCCGGATGGCCCGCGGCGATCACCGCGTGCAGGTCCGTGATGGTGACACCGTCATCCTGGCCTCCTCCTTGATCCCGGGCAACGAAAACTCCGTGTTCCGGATCATCAACGGCCTGATGCGACTGGGCGCCCACGTGGTGCACAAATCCAATGCTAAGGTCCACGTCTCTGGTCACGCATCTGCCGGTGAGCTGCTCTACTGCTACAACATCGTGGAGCCCGAATACGTCATGCCGGTGCACGGCGAGGTCCGCCACCTCATGGCCAACGGTGAACTCGCAGAGGCCACCGGTGTGCCTCCGGAGAACGTGCTGCTCACGGAGAACGGCACCTGTGTGGACATGAAGGACCACCAGGCGCGGATCGTGGGTGGACACGAGATCAAATTCGTGTACGTGGACGGTTCCTCGGTCGGTGAGATCACCGAGGACGACCTCAAGGACCGGATTGTCTTGGGTGAAGAGGGCTTTGTCTCCGTGGTCTCCGTGATCGACCGCAAGCAGAAGCGTGTGGTCAACGGCCCGGACGTGCACGCCCGCGGTGTGGCTGAGGATGATCGTGTGTTCGATGACATCATCCCCAAGATCACCGGTGCCCTGGAGGATGCCCTGCACGAGCAGAAGCAGTACACCACGCATCAGCTGCAGCAGATCGTGCGCCGCACCATCGGACCGTGGGTGGGCCGCAAGCTGCGCCGCAAGCCCATGATCGTGCCCGTGGTGATTGAGGCAGGTTCCAAGAACTGAAGCTCACGGGCCGCGCACCAGATGTGATCCGCGGCCCCCTGCACCATCTGATGGCCACCTGCCGACTCAGCAGGTGGCCATCAGCATGTGTGCGCCCAGAGCGGAATTATTCAGGGGGCTGATAATAAGGTGCCTTATGGTGGATTCGGTCGCATGTGTGACCGCACGTCCTGCCGCCCTTTTTGGGAGGCCAGGACGGTGTGGTCATCAGCGGCTCCCACTTGACCTCCACGGCCTCGCACTGTGAGGCCGCGAAAGGAACACCTGATGTCCACCAACAATGTCCCCCCGAATTCTTCCGGCAACCCGGGCCCCCGCGACGGCCAAGATCAGAACCTGGGGCGCACCGATGGCCGTGACTCCTGGACCGGCTTGAACTCCCACGACCGCGTGGAGGACAAGACCACCTCCGGGCGCGGTACCGCCAACGCCACCGAGCGTGGGGAGTCCCGAACCGCTGGATCCCACGAGCGTCACGACGACCGCCGCGCCGGCCTCGACCGCAACAACAGTCATGATCGCGCCGTCCGCAGCGATCGCGATGACCGCAACGACCGTCATGACCACGATGATCAACGCCGTGCCAAGCCGTCTTGGAAGGAAGACGTCCTGGGCGATGGCCGCGGAGGAGACGTCAAGAACATCTCCTGGGGTGCCGTGATTGCCGGTGTGGTCACCGTTTTGGCCCTGACCGTCTTGTTCTCCCTGGTGACCGCTGCCCTGGGCTTGGGCATGTCCGACCTCAACTCGGAGAACCCGGGTGAAGGCGTGGGAATGGCCACCGGAATCTCTTCCATCATCACCTTGGCCCTGGCTCTGTTCAGCGGCGGTGCCGTGGCAGGCCTGCTAGCAGGGCGCGCCGGTTTGATCCACGGTTTCCTGACCTGGGCCACCTCCCTGCTCACCGCCCTGGTGCTGGCCACCCTGTTGGCCGGCAACGTGCTGGGCGCTCTGGGCAACACTTTGGGCACTGCTGCTGACAACGTGACGGCTGCGGTCGTGCAGAACCCGGAAGCCGTGCAGAGCCCCGGTGTGACCACGGATGAGGCCTCCGCCGAGGCCGAGCAGGCCGTGGAAGATGCTGCACCGCGCGCCGAGGAAGCCGCCAACACCACCGCCGAGGCCGCAGGTTGGACCTTTGCCGGCCTGTTCCTGGGCGCCATTGTCTCCGCTGTGGCAGGTCTCCTGGGCTCCCGTGCCGTGGCCGCAGGACGCAACCGCAACGAGGGCGTGGATCGCCGCAACGATGACCTGAACCGCCGCAACACCGGCACCACTCGCGTCTGATCGGCACCACATGCGGTCAATCACCTACACGGCACGGTCCTCGCAGCGCCGATCGTGACCGCGCTGGGTTTGGCTGACAGCTGAGGCTGGGTCGTCTTCACTGAGGGCCCAGCCTTTGCACTTTCCGTCCGGCCCACCCGCATGTACGGTCAGTGATAAGGCACCTGATGAATGAGGAGGTAACCATGTTCGGCAAACCGCGGATCTTCATGTTGGTGCTCGGTGCCGTGATTTCTCTGACCAGTCTGGTGGCTGGAATCCTGGTCATGGTCCGGCCGTGGTCGGACTGCCCCGCAGGGGACACCTCCCGAGCGTGCATGCCCACGGACCCGGAAGTTCTCACCATGGGGCTGGCATCGGCCGGTTTCTTGATTGGTGCCGTGCTGATGATCTTCAGCGTGATCTGGTTCCTGATCCTGCGTGATGACGTCAATCGGCGTCGTTGGGCTCGCGAGGACGACGCCCGCGATCGGCCGCAACAGCCCTGAAAATCAGCCGGTGCGCACCCGTGGACGTGAGCATCGTCAAGCGGGCCCGGGTGCGCCGGTCTGAGCCGGTTTTGCAGCGTCGTTTACCCTTTGTGTATGGCGACTCGTACTTCCCCCGCCCGCAAGGGTGCCTCGACGTCGCGCGGATCCACCACCTCGAAGTCCAAGAAGAGCACTTCGAACAGCCCGCAGCAGGGTCTTGGTGAGCGCGCCGTTGACGCACTGGTAGGCACATGGCTCTGGTTTG
Source organism: Kocuria sp. ZOR0020 (assembly GCF_000800955.1). Classification (NCBI taxonomy): domain Bacteria; kingdom Bacillati; phylum Actinomycetota; class Actinomycetes; order Micrococcales; family Micrococcaceae; genus Kocuria; species Kocuria sp. ZOR0020. The sequence goes on along the minus strand of NZ_JROX01000169.1, from coordinate 3,079 downwards.
CGCACCTGATCGGTGGCGCAATCCGACGCATCGGCACGCTCCGAACTGACCTTGACCCTCAAGATCGTCGCGACGGCGGCGCCCTGGTCCTGCTGGTCGCGGGCCTTGTGATTGCCGTGGTCGAATGGTGGGCGCTCTACGGAGCAGGGATCCCAGTCCTCTCGGCTGCGGCCTTTGGCGTGCACTGGTTGGTGGCGGGACTGATCGGCTGGGCCGCGTTGGTCCTGCCCCTGGCTCTGATCGGATTTGCTGTTCGAGTTTTCCGCAAGCCCGTTCCCACCGCTTCCAACAACAGAATTGCCCTGGGGTTGACCGTGGCCGTCCTGGCTGCCGCGGGTTTGGCCCACGTGATCGGTGGTTCCCCCGGCGTCACGGAGAGCTTTGAATCCCGCCTGACCGCAGGCGGGGCCTTTGGCTACCTGATGGCCGGGCCGCTGGGTTCCGTGATCACCCCCGTGGGGGCTGCCGTGGTCTGTGCTGCGGTCTTGGCCCTATGCGTGTTGATCGTGACCGGCACACCGTTCGCCCAGATCGGACCCCGGCTGGCCCACGCATGTGATGCCGTGGTGGGAGCAGAGCATGCCGGTACAGGCGCCGACTTGAGTGCTTCCGACCACGACCGTTCCTACCTGGATGACCGTGACCCGCAGCCGGCCAACGACCGGGCTGCGCGCAGAGCGGCTCGCAAGCAGGCCAAGCAACAGCGCAAGGACGCCGCTGAACGGGAACGCCTGGACACCTACGACGGTGATGAAGCTTTTGAAACCGCAGTGATCGGCGAGGCCACGGACCAAGTTCCTGTGGTGGAGCAGACCCGACCCGTTGGACGCCGCGGCTCCTGCGTGCCGGTCTTTGACGTCGAGTCCGGGGATGAAGCCCGCACAGATCGTGAAGCTGAACTCGAGACTGAGAATCTATCCGGTTCCACCGCAACGTCAGCCGAACAAGCACCCACCGGCCTGCGTCCGGGGCAGAAGCGACCCACCCGGGATCAGCTGGCTGCCCAGGAACTGCGCCGCGAACAGGGCCTGGAAGGCGGCAGCGGGGGAGCAGCCGACACTGCCGCAGGCTCGAGTGCTGCCGCTGTGATCGACGCTGACGGAGCCGATGGTGAAACCACGGCTGCCCACGCTCCCGTGGCAGTACAGGCCACCCCGATCCCCGAACGCACGGAACAGCTGCAACTGGACGGGGATGTGGCGTACTCGCTGCCGTCGTCGTCGTCGTTGATCCAGGGCGCCCCTGCCAAGGAACGCTCCGAGGCCAACGACGCCGTGGTGCGGGCGCTGACGGAGACCATGCAGCAGTTCAAGGTGGATGCGGAGGTCACCGGCTTCTCCCGGGGTCCCACGGTCACTCGCTATGAAATCGAGCTGGCACCGGGCACCAAGGTGGAGAAGGTCACCGCGCTGTCCAAGAACATCTCCTATGCCGTGGCGTCCTCGGACGTGCGCATCCTCTCGCCGATTCCGGGCAAGTCCGCCATCGGCATCGAGATCCCCAACACGGACCGCGAAACCGTGGTGCTGGGTGACGTGCTGCGCTCCCAGGCGGCCCGGAAGAACGATCACCCCATGGTGATGGGCGTGGGCAAGGACGTTGAAGGCGGGTTCGTGGTGGCGAACCTGGCCAAGATGCCGCACATGCTGGTGGCAGGTGCCACCGGTGCCGGTAAGTCGTCGTTCGTGAACTCCATGATCGTGTCCCTGCTCATGCGGGCCACCCCGGATGAAGTTCGCATGGTCATGGTGGACCCCAAGCGCGTGGAGCTCACCGCCTACGAGGGCGTGCCACATCTGATCACCCCGATCATCACCAACCCCAAGAAGGCCGCGGAGGCCCTGCAGTGGGTGGTGCGGGAAATGGATGCCCGCTACGACGACCTCTCGCACTACGGCTACAAGCACATCGATGACTTCAACAAGGGTGTGCGCAACGGCAAGGTGCAGCCGGAACCCGGTTCCAAACGCAAGATCAAGCCGTACCCGTACCTGTTGGTGATCGTGGACGAGCTGGCGGACCTGATGATGGTGGCCCCCCGCGATGTGGAAGATGCCATTGTGCGCATCACCCAGCTGGCCCGTGCAGCCGGCATCCACCTGGTGCTGGCAACCCAGCGCCCGTCCGTGGATGTGGTCACCGGTCTGATCAAGGCCAACGTGCCCTCCCGCATGGCCTTTGCCACCTCCTCAGTCACCGACTCCCGTGTGGTCCTGGACCAGCCGGGTGCGGAGAAGCTGATCGGTCAGGGTGACGCCCTGTTCCTGCCCATGGGTGCCTCCAAGCCCATGCGTGTCCAGGGGGCATGGGTGGCCGAGTCCGAGATCCACGAGGTCGTGGAGCACGTCAAGTCCCAAATGAAGGCCAATTACCGGGAAGACGTGGTTCAGGAGGCCCCCAAGAAGGAGATCGACGAGGACATCGGAGACGACCTCGACGTTCTGCTGCAGGCGGTCGAGCTTGTGGTCACCACCCAGTTCGGCTCCACCTCCATGCTGCAGCGCAAGCTGCGCGTGGGTTTCGCCAAGGCCGGGCGTCTGATGGACCTCATGGAATCCCGCGGCGTGGTTGGCCCCTCCGAGGGTTCCAAGGCCCGCGACGTCCTGGTGCGCCCGGACGATCTGGCCGCCACGCTGGCCGTGATCCGAGGGGAGGAGCCGCCCACCGCCGTCGTGGTGGGGGCTCAGGAGCACGCGGGTACGGGCGGTTCCGGCGGGGATGCCGGTGTGGACCCCCTGGCCGAGCCCACGGGCCCGGCTGCCACTGATTACGACGACGACGCCGAGGAGTCCGAGTCCGACGACGCCTGGCAGCTGACGGGACGATGAACCGAAATGACACGAACTGACGCACAGCCGCCCAACGCCTCCAACTGGAACCTGCCCAATGCGCTGACCACGTTGCGGATCCTGCTGGTTCCGTTCTTCGTGTGGTTCCTGGTGGCCGGTGGTCCTTTCGGCCATGACTCCCAGGCCATGCGCTGGGCAGCTTTCGGCGTGTTCGCCGTGGCCATGCTGACGGACAAGCTCGACGGCGACATCGCCCGGGCCCGTGGTCTGATCACATCCTTCGGCAAGAT
>NZ_JROX01000168.1:0-8145 GCF_000800955.1 Kocuria sp. ZOR0020 | reverse complement strand
AAGCCGCTGTTTCCAGGCATGCGGATGTCCAACAACACCACGTCAGGGTGATGCTCACCAGCCAGCTGCAGGGCCTGCTGGGCGGTGCAGGCCTCCGCCACCACCTGGCAGGGTGGCGTTGCAGTTTCCACGATCATCCGGACCCCGGCGCGGATGGCTGCGTGATCGTCAGCCAGCAGAACTGTGGTCAAGGGGTCTCCTCCTGGCGGGGTGGACGGTGGGAGCGGATTGTGGATCGGGGGGCTCCGGGACGCGCCCAGACTGCCCACTGGTTGTGCTTGCCTGCAGGACCGCCACCGGCCAGTGAGCTTTGACCATCCACCGTCGGCCGTCCTCTGCAGGACTGGCGTGGAAACTGCCGCCCAGATCCTGTGTTCGCATGGCCATGGAACGTAGACCCACCCCGCTGGTGAGCTCCGCGGGCTCTGGGCCCACCGTGCTGGAATCACCCATCTGGCTGTCCATGGGCGAAACGGCTGTCAGCGCCACATCTTCTCCGGTGACTGCCAGCCGGAAGGCCACAGTACCGGGGCCAGCATGTTTCAAAATGTTGGTCACGGTTTCCTGGGCCACGCGGATCACAGTGTCCGCAGCCTCGGGTGAAGCCTGGGAGAGCAGTTCCACGGCGCCGTTTTCCACGGTGACCGAAGCTTGCGGGAAGGAAGCCCGCAGCCGGGCTTCAAGGTCCTCCGTGGCGCGTTGTGGATCCAGGTGCAGGTTGGCCGGGGCCTGATCACGTAGAACGTCTATCAGCGTCCGCATTTCCGTCAGGGCGTCCACGGATGCGGTCCTGATGGATTCCAGGACTGAATACCGGGTGGCTTCCGGGGCGTTTCTCATGCCCTCTGTTCGCAGGGCCGCCGTCTGCAGAGCAACGGCAGAGAGGTGACCGGCCACGCCGTCGTGAAGGTCTTGGGCGAGCCTGCGCCGGTGCTCCTGGACCGCCAGGGCTGCTCGGGCCTGGGCCAGGTCGTGTTCGCGGGCGGTGAGTTCCTTTTGGGTGCGGGCGGCGTTCTCCGCCTCGGTGCGGGCCTGACGGTGGTGGCGGACCTCCCACGCCCACAGGGGAGGAATCAGCAGGACCACAGCGGTTTGCAGCACCAGGGCGAACCACACGGAGGCATTGTTGTGGGGGATCATCAGCGCCAGAATCCCCACAGTGGCGGTCACAGCAATACACAGTCCCGTGGTGAACCGCGCCAGGACACGGCTGCCGAACAGCACAGCAGTGAACACGGCCTCGAATTGGAGGAACACCGCACCCAAGCCGGAGGGCAGGACCATGGCTGCTGCGGACCCAAGTCCCGTGATGGTCAGGACTAGACCTGGATGGCGTTTGCGCCAGAGCGTGGCAGTGGCAGCAACCAGCAGCAACGCCAGTGTCACGCTGCGTGGCACCGGTGAGCTCAAGGCCAGCTCTCCGGAGATGGACCACCCGGCGCTCCAGAGCAGCACCACCAAGGCCACGTACAGCGCCGCTGCACGGACGTCCAGTCTGGTGTCGGGGGAAACCATGTGCTGAATCTATCGGGTGGGACGGACGTCACAAGGCCGAGTCCGGCACAGGCCGGGCGATCTCATCCATTGGTACCGGTTCCCGGTGGGTCCAAGACGGCACCGTTGGCGGATGTGTGGCTGGGGTGGCCGCCACAAGATGGATTCATGGACACCTTCAGCAATGTGGCCACGGGCCTGAGCACCGCCGACGCCGGCACCTTGGTGCTGTTGGCTTTGGTGGATTCCACCAGTACAGGCACGTTGGTGCTGCCCCTGGTCCTGCTGCTGTTTCTGCCCACGGTGCACCACGGCCGCGGAACAGGTGTGCAGGCACCAACACCGGACGGATCCGCAGCACCAGCACCCGCGAGATCCACACCCACGTCATTACGGGTCAACGGCACCACCCGCGTGGTGGTCTACCTGATGGTCATTGCAGCCTTCTACTGGCTGGTGGGTGTAGTCATCATGGCCGGCTTCCAGGGGGTGGCAGAGCCCGTGGGCCAGATCCTGAGCTCCAGAGCGGGTGCCGTCATGCTGGTTGCAGTGGCCGTGGGTCTGCTGATCCTCAGTTGGTGGGTGGATCCCAAGGTCATTGAAAAGCGTGGCGGTGACCCGGAGGCCGGAACCCGGCGATGGGTGCAACGCGCACAGCATGCGGTGGGGTCCTGGAAGGGTGTTGGCGCACTGGCACTGGGCGCGGGACTCATTGAGCTGGCCACCATGCTCCCGTACCTGGCCGCCATGGGAGGGCTGGCGCAAGCCGATCTGGGGGTCGTGGAAACGGCGGTGGTCCTGGCCCTGTACTGCCTCATCATGATCGCACCGGCGCTGCTGCTGTGCCTGGTCCACGCGGTGCTGGGGAGCCGGATCGAACGCCCCGTGGCCGCATTGCGGGACTGGGCTGTTCGTGCCGCACCCACCACGCTGGCGTGGATTCTGGGCATTGTGGGTGTGGTGATCTTGGTCCGCACCCTGCCGGGGCTGCTGGGAGCCTGAGCCGTCACAGTCTCGGCTGCGGCTCCCACAACTCACCCAGGCCAACACCGGCTTGGTCGGCAAGAATCCGCAGCCCGTTGACGGAGAGCCCGATCACCGCGTGCAGGTCCCCGTCCACCCGTTCGATGAACGCCGCCCCGTACCCATCCAGGGTGAAGGAACCCGCCACCCACAGGGGTTCGCCGGTGGCAACGTAAGCGGCGACGTCGTCGTCGGACATGTGGGTGAAGGTGACGTCCGCACCGGCCTCCAGTCCACCGGCGAATCCGGTGCCGCCGGCCTCCGGGGCGCGGGTGTCGATCAGCCAGTGGCCCGTGTGCAAATGTCCGGTTCGTCCGCGCATGGCCGAGATGCGCTCGGTGGCGCGCTCGGGGGTCAGCGGCTTGCCGTGAACCTCCCCGTTGAACGCGAACACGGAGTCGCAGCCGATCACCAACCGGCCCTTGGCCTGGGGCAGGGCTGCCACGGCCTCGCATTTGGCGCGCGCCAGGCTCAGCGCGATCTCCCCGGGTTCAGTGGCGCCGGAGGCCAGCGTCACGGCCTCCTCGTCCACGTGCGAGGTCAGCTGCGTGAATCCCACACCTGAGTCCCGCAGAAGTTTGGCGCGAGCAGGGGATTGGGAGGCCAACAGCAGCAGGGGAGTCTCAGACATGCGCCCAGCGTAGAGCAGTTGATCGCCGCGGAAGATCCTTGCCCCGGGGTGCGTTGGGCAGGGTGGAGACAGTTTTTCACGACGACGGCGCCCGGTGCGGACAGTGAGGCAGATCAGATCATGCACGGTGAATACAAGGTCCGCGGCGGCAAACTGGTGGTGGTTGACCTGGAAGTCTCGGGCTCGCAAGAGCTGAGCATGTTCAAGGACGTGGTGGTCTCCGGAGACTTCTTCCTGGAACCGGACGAGGCATTCGAGGACCTCCACGCCGCGCTGGAAGGACTCCCGGCGTCCTTGAGCGTGGAAGGGCTCACCCGGGCCATCGAGGCCAAGTTCGAGGCCCGCGCGGAGGCCACAGGGGAAGAAGTCCGCATGATTGGCTTCAGCGCGGAGGCTGTGGCCATCGCGGTGCGCCGTGCGGTGGGCGCAGCCAAGAGCTGGGATGACCTGGACGTGGAAGTCATACCCATGAAGACCATGGACCCGGCCATGCACGTGGCACTCGATGAAGTTCTGGCTGCGGAGATGGCAGCCGGACGCCGTGGCCCCACGCTGCGCTTCTGGGACTGGGACGACGCCCTGGTGGTGATCGGCTCCTACCAGTCCGTGCGCAACGAGGTGGACCTGGAGGCCGCTGCGGTGAACAACGTGGGGGTCACCCGGCGCATCACCGGCGGTGGAGCCATGTTCATGGAACCCGGCAACTGCGTGACCTACTCCCTGATGGTGCCCGCTGGCCTGGTGGAAGGACTCAGTTCCGAGCGTGCTTACGCATTTTTGGACGAATGGGTCATGGGCGCCCTGGAGCAGATCGGGGTCAAGGCCCATTACGTCCCGCTCAATGACATCACCACGGATCAGGGCAAGATCGGCGGGGCCGCCCAGCGTCGATTTGCCGATGGCACGTTGCTGCACCACGTGACCATGTCCTATGACATTGATGCCAACAAGATGCTGCAGGTCCTGCGGATCGGCCGCGAAAAGCTCTCTGACAAGGGCATCAAGTCCGCCAAGAAGCGCGTTGACCCCATGCGCTCGCAGACTGGTATGGCCAGGGAGGCGATCATCGAGTCCTTCCAGGCGCATTTCCTGGAGCACTACCGTTCCCACCTGGGTGACTACCGCCCGGAGGAACTGGAGGCCGCTGGGCAGCTGGTGCGCACCAAGTTCGCCACGGAGGCCTGGACCCACCGGGTCAAGTGACTCCACCCCACCCACGACTGCCAAGTGTGGCGGGGACGGAGGGAAGCGTCAGACGGTGCAGAGGGTGCTGCGGGTCAGGAACCGGTGGCCGGTGGGGGCCTCCAGGGAGAACCCCGAGCCACGGCCGGGCACGGCGTCGATGATCAACCTGGTGTGTTTCCAGGCCTGGAACTGCTCCCGGGAGATGTAGAGCTCCAGAGGCCCCAGGTCTGAACCGTCGGCCGCCGTGAGCACAGCAGTCCCCAGCAACACATCGGAATCCCCCGTGCGGAATTCTCCCACGGGGAAGCACATGGGCGCGGAACCTTCACAGCATCCACCGGACTGGTGGAACATCAACGCACCGTGCCGGTGCCACAGCTCGCGCAACAGTTCGACGGCGGCGTGCGTGTAGCCCACCCGTACGACGTCGTCCTCCGGACCCGCGGTGGCCTCCAGGGCGACGTCGGGTGTGGACGGATCCACTGCTCGGTCCGCTTCTTCTGTCATCAGAACAGTCCCATCTCCTTCTCCGAGTAGGAGACCAACAGGTTCTTGGTCTGCTGGTAGTGATCCAGCATCATCAGGTGGTTCTCCCGGCCGATGCCAGAGGACTTGTAGCCGCCGAAGGCCGCGTGCGCGGGGTAGTTGTGGTACTGGTTCACCCACACCCGGCCCGACTGGATGGCGCGTCCGGCCCGGTAGGCGGTGGTGCCGCTGCGGGCCCACACGCCGGCCCCCAGACCGTAGAGGGTGTCGTTGGCGATCGAGATGGCGTCGTCGAAATCGGTGAACGAGGTCAGCGAGAGCACGGGCCCGAAGATCTCCTCCTGGAAGATCCGCATGGAGTTGGTGCCCTCGAACACGGTGGGCTTGACGTAGTAGCCCTCCGCGAGGTCGCCGTCGAGCACCAGCCGCTCACCGCCCGTGAGCACCTTGGCGCCCTCCTGCTTGCCGATGTCCAGGTAGGAGAGGATCTTCTCCAGCTGGTCCGTGGAAGCCTGTGCGCCCACCATGGTGGCGGTGTCCAGCGGGTTGCCCTGGACCATCTTGTTCACGCGCTCGATGCCGGCGGCCACAAAGTCGTCGTACATGCCCTTCTGCACCAGGGCGCGCGACGGGCAGGTGCAGACCTCACCTTGGTTCAGCCCGAACAGGGCAAAGCCCTCCAAGGCCTTCTGGTAGAAGTCGTCCTGCTGCTGGGCGATGTCCTCGAAGAACACGTTGGGGGACTTGCCACCCAGCTCCAGGGTGACCGGGATGATGTTCTCCGAGGCGTACTGCATGATCAGCCGGCCCGTGGTGGTCTCTCCGGTGAAGGCGATCTTGCGGATGCGCTTGTTGGAGGCCAGGGGCTTTCCGGCTTCCACACCGAAGCCGTTGACCACGTTGACCACGCCGTCCGGCAGCAGATCCTGGATGAGTTCGATCAGCACCAGGATGGAGGCAGGGGTCTGCTCGGCGGGCTTGAGCACCACGCAGTTGCCGGCGGCCAGGGCGGGCGCCAGCTTCCACACACCCATCAGGATGGGGAAGTTCCAGGGGATGATCTGGCCCACCACGCCCAAGGTCTCGTGGTAGTGGTAAGCCACGGTGTCCTCGTCGATCTGGGACAGGCGGCCCTCCTGGGAGCGGATGGCACCGGCGAAGTAGCGGAAGTGGTCGATGGCCAGGGGGATGTCAGCGGCCAGCGTCTCCCGTACCGGCTTGCCGTTGTCCCAGGTTTCGGCGATCGCGATCGCCTCCAGGTTCTCCTCCATGCGGTCGGCGATCTTGTTCAGCAGAATCGCCCGTTCCGTGGGAGTGCTGGCGTTCCACGACGGCGCTGCCGCCCAGGCGGCGTCGAGTGCGGCCTCGATGTCTTCCGCGGTGCCCCGGCCCACCTCCGTGAAGGGCTTGCCGTTGACGGGGGAGACGTCCTCGAAGTACTCACCCTTGACCGGAGCCACCCACTTGCCACCGATGAAGTGTTCGTAGCGAGACTTGAAGCTGACGGGTGAATCAGCCCGACCGGGTTGTGCGTAAACCGTCACGATGGACTCCTTTGTCACGTGGATTCTTGTGCGGCGCTGCCTCATGGATGCCGGGCAACCGGTGGGTCGGTCGGGATCGGACCGGCCCACGACGGACATGTCATGGACTCACTGACCCTGAACATGTGACGGAGGACACGCCGTTGGGGTCACGCTACTGCACGCCGAGCCTTCGTGCAGCCGGTTGGCGGGTGTGCATTCGCTGGGAAGCCGGCAGCACGGGTGACATGAAAACTGGGCCACGTCGGAGGAAAACGGCGAGCGGAACAGGCGATCCTTTTGTCACACATGGATTGTTTGCTTAAACAATGACGCCGCCCGTGGTGGGCCCAAAGGGGAGAAGATCACAGAATGATGACCGTTTCATCACAAATTGTGCAGACCACTTCTCAGCCTGGAACGCCGGATTTATGTTGACTCCATGGCGGGCACTACACCGCCAAACCGCCTGGCCAACCAGGATATGGACGCCCCACGGTGACCCGAATCTGCGTCCAGGGATTCCGGGTTGCCGCCACAGATGACGGCAACAAGCACCCAGGTGGTCTCTCCAGGAGAAAACTCTCATGAAAAACATCACTGCTGTATTCAACTCTGCCTCCAACGATTCTGTGATGATTTCTCAAACTCCGGAAAGTATTGGAGTCCCGGGTTTGTCTCGGCGTCGTATTCTGGTGGGCGCAGGCGGGGCACTGGCTGCCACGGTTCTGATGGGTGCTGTGGCACCAACGGCTGCGCAAGCCGCCCGGGTCGCGCTGCCCACTGCCGTTGATCCGGCACAGAGCGGGTGGGGAAACTTTGCCACCAGCGGCCGGTACGAGTTGTTCGGTGGCACGTTGAACATCTCCGCCCCGTGGTGGGTGCCCAGCGTGGATCGCATTGGCATGCAACTGGCCTATCAGTCCACCAGTGCCTCCACCCTGCAGGTCTCCTGGCAGGACAACAACAACGGCTCCGTGGTCTCCAGGACCTTGAAGCCGGGGGAGGTGTGGCGGCACAACACCAACTTCACGGCCCTGGGCGGTTTCGACGCCGTCAAGACCCTGCGGGTGGTGGCCAACGGCAAGGAACCGGTCAACCCAGCCTGTGAGGTGGTCCTGGCGCCTTGGTTGGCCCAGCGGGCCATGCTGCCCTCCGGTGGAGATGCCACCATCACGGATGCTGCCGCGTGCGGGGCCGACTTGGGTACCGTGCGCTGGGCATTGGCCAGCATGGTCACCCCGGGCACACCGCAGGCCGTGGACGTGACCACGTTCTTCCCGGACCTGCCCCTGATGCGTGACGAGGCAGTGAACTACCTCTACAACCTGGTGGGCATGCCGTACGTGGAGACTCGTCTGGGTTCGCCCTACGTGGACGTTGACTGGCGCAATCCGTACAAGCGCGCCATCTTCTGGGCCACGCAGTCCGGGATCAGCACGGGGCGGACGGCATCGGATGGCTCACGGACCTTCCGCCCGGCCCAGATGATCTCCCGTGAAGTCATGGCGCTGTTCCTCTACCGCTACGCCAAGACCTTCACCTGGGCCCCGGGGATGACCGCCAAGCGATTCGCGTTCTCGGATGTCAACCCCAACAGCCCGTACGCGGATGCCATCGGTTGGTTGGGTGCCATGGCTCTGGCCACCGGCCCCACGTTCCGCCCCAAGGATGCACTCACCCGCCGTGAGGCCGTGCGTTTCGTTCAGGGGCTGAGCACCGTCTGAGCAGTCCTTGCACCCCTCGGTGACCACGACGGCGGTGGGTCCGGTACCAGAACCGGGCCCACCGCCGTCGTGGTGG
>NZ_JROX01000017.1:0-22256 GCF_000800955.1 Kocuria sp. ZOR0020 | reverse complement strand
TGCGGACTCACAGAGCAGGCTCTACACCCTCATTTACGAAGAGCCCCTTTGGAGGAAGCCGCGGAGGGATACAAGGCCATGGATGAACGCCGAGCCACCAAGGTGTTGCTGACCACCACCTGAGCCCGCTGCGTGAAATCACCGGTGGGTGATGAGGTGACACCCTGTTGCGGGTCATCTCATCACCCACCGGTGATCTCATATGGGAAGTTCACACCTCAGAAGCGGGAGATCTCCTCCACCTCTTCCTTCTCCGGCGAGCGCAGCAGGTTGGCCACCCAGGCCACCACCCACAGCAGGATGCCGATGGCCAGCAGGGCCCCTGCGATCTCGTACTGCAGCCATTCCGCACGGGAACGTGCCCAGGGCCCCACCAGGAACAGGGAGAACAGGGCGCCCAGGATGGGCAGGACAGTGGGTGTGCGGAAGCCGTCTTCCGGGGTGGGATCACGGCGCAGAATCAGCACGGCCACGTTGACCACGGCAAACACGCACAGCAACAGCAAAGCGGTGGTGCTGCCCAGGGCGGCCACAATCCCGCTTTCAGAGTTCTGGTTGACGTAGGCGATCAACCCCAACGCCAGCAGGGTGCTGAACAGGATGGCCACCCACGGGGAGCGGCGCTTGGGCAGAACATGGCCCAGTGCCTTGGGCAGCACGCCCTGCTTGGCCATGCCGTAGAGCAGGCGGCTTGCCATGAGCATGTTGATCAGTGCGGTGTTGACCACGGCAAACACGGTCAGGAACGGGAAGATCGCATCCACCGGAATACCCGGGGCACCAATGCGCACCACGTCCAGGAGGATGCCGGCGTCGGGGTTCTTGGGGTTGGCGATGTCTCCTGCGGGGACCACCATGATCACCGTGGCCGCCACCAGCATGTAGATGATGGCGCACAGGCCAAGTCCGGTCAGCATGATCTTGGGGAAGATCTTCTGCGGGTTCTTGGTCTCCTCCACCAGGTTCACGGAGTCTTCGAATCCCACCATGGCAAAAAACGCGATGGCGGTTGCCATGGTCACGGCGGTGAAGATGCTGCGGTCCTGCGGGGTTTCAAACACCACCAGGCGGCTGGCATCGCCTTGTCCGTTGGCGATCGCCATGGCACCGATGGCGATGATCACGGCCATGACTGCCAAGGTGACCACGGTGAGGACCACGTTGAACTTCACGCTCTCCCCCACGCCACGCAGGTTGATCAGCGCCAGGATCACCACAATCACCATGGCCGCGAACATGGAGGCGTTGGGGCCTGATGGCACACCCTCCCAGAACTGGCCGATCCCGATCAACAGGTTCTTGCCCACCAGGGTTGAGGAGGTGGCCGCACTGGTGATGCCCGAACAGGCCACGGTGAACGCCACAATGAAGGTGATGAAGTGAATTCCGAAAGCCTTGTGCGCATACAATGCAGCGCCTGCGGCAAACGGATACTTGGTCACCAGTTCCAGGTAGGAAAACGCCGTGAGGGTGGCAATCACAAAGGCCAGCAGGAACGGCAACCAGGCCACGCCTCCCACCTGACCGGCCACCCGGCCTGTGATGGCAAAAATGCCGGCGCCGATGATGTCGCCCATGATCAGCAGCAACAACAACTTGGGTCCGATGACCCGTTTGAGGTCCCCGCCTTCGTGTCCACCCTCAATGGTGGCAACAGCCGTGGTGTCGAGCTTGGCCATGAACCAACCCCTTTCTGAAATGCCCGGCGTTGAGCCGGTGCGCTGGAGAGTGCCCGCAGACTACTCTCGCGCTGTTTCAGTTCGAACATCCAGCAGCGTGCAGCCGAAATATTTCACCGGCGAGATCACCGTTTACTGCTGAGATGACACGCAACGGGGTGTCATCTCAGCCGTAAACGGTGATGTCACGATCAACAGTAGCCCCAGATCACGGCTGCAGTCGCTGCACGCTCCATCCGTGGTTGGAATCCATGGGCAGCGGCCGATCCGCGCTCCACTGGACACGGTCATGGAGGCGCGCCGGCATCCCCACCCAGAACTCGACCTCAACGGGACGCAACCGGTACCCGCCCCACGTGGTCGGCAACGGCACCTCACCGTCCGGGTGGGCACGTTCAACCTTTTGGAAATTCTGAGCCACCTGTTCCCTCGATTCCACGGGCTGTGACTGATGGGAGGAGCTGGAGCCGATCTGGGACTCGCGGGGGCGTGTTTGCCAGTAGGCAAGGTCCTCATCGCGTGAGGTCTGCTCCACCGGCCCACGGAATCTGACCTGGCGGAACATGGGATGCCACAGCATGGTGATGGATGCCGCCGGTGTTGTTTCCAACTGCTGGCCTTTTGCCGATGCCCGGTTGGTGAAGAACCGCAATCCTTGAGCGTCAAAATCCTTGATCAACAACACTCGGCTGTCCGGCAGGCCAGTCCCGACGTCGAACGTGGCCAACGTGGCCGCCGCCGGTTCCGTCACCCGCGGATCCGCCACCGCGGCTTCCCACCATTGCTCCAACAACGTCAGCGGTGTGGGTCCGCGCTCTGTGCCACCTGCAGCCTCCAGTCCGGTGCCGGTGTAGACAATCCGTTGGTAGTCGTTGCTGTGCACGGTTGCTCCATGTCCGTCTGACCGGGGTGCCGGGATCGGCGCCCCACCTCCATTGTGCGTCCGGGAAGAGTAGGGGCGGGTGCCATGATGTGGTCATGTCGCCCCAATCGGAACAGGCGGAAGCCCTAGCGGTGCAGTTGATCTCCGGCCCCGGTGCTGACCGTGCGCTGGCCGCTGTCACCCGCGCTGCGCAGTTGTGTGTTCCTGGTGCCTCGGCCTCCGCCCTGCCGACCGGCTCCTGGCGGCTGGTTCAGCTCAACCACCGCCCTGGTGCCGGTGTGACCGGTTGTTTCGCGGTGATGGTGGACCGCCGTCCGTCGTCGTTACCGCGGCACCGGGGGTTGCGTCCGGGTGAGGTCATGGTGTGTCTGTCCACGGCCCCCATGCCCCGTGATGCTCAAGTGACCACCATCCAGTGGAAGGGTTTGAGGTTCTTCGCCTGGTTGTGGCCCCAAGATCCCTGGCTGCCGGGTTTGCACTCCGCCGCTGCCCCCACCGCCGATCTTGTGGGGGACGGCCCCGTTCGCAGTGTTCCCGTGGGCTATCGCCCCACACGCCGGGCCGTGTTCCGGGTGTTCTCCGGGCCGCCAGCACAGGTCAATTCACGGGCCATCACCACACGTCACCACGACGACGACCAGCACCTGGCCTACATCAAAGTTGTCCGCCCGTCCAGGCAAGCCGAGTTGCTACACACGCACAACCTTCTGACGCTGGCAAACGTTCCTGTGCCCAGGCCCCTGGCAACCAGGGGTGACGGCGCGGTGGCCCTGAGCCCCGTGGCCGGGCCCACGGTGGCGCAGGTCTTCTGTGGACGCGATACGGAGATCCCCGATCCCGAACAACTGATGGCTGTTCTGGACAGGTTTCCACCAGAGGTGATGAACCTGTCGAGCCGCCCGTCCTGGGCGGACCGCGTGCTGGACCACGCGCGTTCGGCGATTGGCGCACTACCGGATGAACAACGCCGCGTACATTCCCTGGCCGAACGAGTGCACACCGCATGTGTCTCACCTGCGGATTCAGACCTGGTCCCCACGCACGGCGATTTCCACCCGGGCAACGTGATCCTGGGGCCTCACCCGGTGGATCCGGCCCTTGGGCCCATCACGGGAGTTCTGGATCTGGACAACGTGGGACCAGGGCGGCTCAGTGACGATCTGGCGTGCTATCTGGCACATCTGTGGGCACTGGCCGGCGACAGCCCTGCCCGTTCACATCTAACGATCCTGCAGCGCCACACCCGGATCTTTGACGAACTGGTGGAACCCGCTGAATTGCGCGCCCGGACTGCAGGTGTGTTGATCTCCTTGATCGGTGTCTCGGCCCGGCGTCACGGCGCTGAGGCCGCCAAAGATCGCCTGCGCCGGGCCGAGACATTGATGCGGGAGTACGAGCGTTTGTCCTGACCACCGATCATGCGCATCGCGCTGCTGGCATCACAGCACATGATCAGGAGAGAGAGACAGAAAACTCCACCAGCTCTGCCGCCCGATCGGCACCGCCAGCTGCCTCCATCTCCCGTTGAACCACACACACTATGTTGTGCAAACCGTCGTCAGCCAGCATGGACCGGACCGTTGCCCCGATCCGGCCGATTGTTGCCTTGCGCTGATGGATGCGCCGGCCCACCCCGGCGCGCGCCACGGTGGCCGCCACCATCGGCTTGTCCTGAGCACCTGGCACCACCAAGACAGGCACACCGTGACCCAGAGCGGTCAAAACCGCCCCATATCCACCGTTGGAAACGAACAGATCGGCGCGCTCAAACATCAGGTCTTGGTCCACCCAGTTCACATATTGCACCGATCCACCACCTGCGCTGGGGGCTGCGGATGGTTTCCCCTCACCACCGTCCTTGAGCCCGCTGACCACAATCCTGCAATCGGAATCTGCCAAAGCCTGGACCACCCGCTGACCCAAAGGAAAATCGTCACGTCCCAACGTGCCCTGACTGACATGGATCAGCGGGGAATTGTTGGCCGGAAGTCCTCCGGAATCCGGATCGGCGTGAGCACGCCCGAAACTTCTTGCACCCCGGGCCGCATCTCCGATGAAATGAAGGACCTGACCCTGGCCAGATTCCAGACCTTCCAGTGTGGGCACTCCTTGGGCCAACACCAATTGGTTGGACCACGTACCTTCCAGGCCCAGTTGCCGCGTTGGAGGCAGCCCCACCTCCGCCCGGGCTGTGTTGTGGAAATGCCGGAAGGCCCTGTTGACGGTGAGATCTGCTGCCGTGGTGCAAAGGCGCCCCATGCCCAGACCTGTGGGCGATGCCGTAAATGATGCACAGGGAATTCCAGCGAGCTCTGACACCAGACCAGGTCCGATGCACGTGGCATCCGCCACCATCGCATCCACCGGATGGGTGCTGTTCAACACCATGATGTCCTGGGTCTGACCGGCAGCGCTGCCAAAAAAGATGTGCTCAAAACTGCTCAGCATTGCCAGCAGACCATCACCTGAACGCATCTTGGCAACGCCGGGTCAGGATCCTTTTGATCAAAGTCCGGGGCATGGTTGAACGGTAACCAGGTGCCACCGGCAGATTTCACGTGAGTCTGAAATGCGGCACCAGTGTAGAAAGTGACCGAATGACCACGGTTCACCAGCGCGTGGGCCACGCCCAATAACGGGAGAACGTGGCCTGAAAACGGCATGGCGGCTATCAGAATGTGCATCGGTGGTACTCCCTACGCTCGCCGTGACGCACACGATACGCGGCTTTGCTGACCTCACAGGGCCTCACATCACAAGTGGCGTCCTCTGCTGGGGGCCGGTGGGGTCTTGGGTGCAGGCAGGCCCCACATGTACGGCACGTTGGCGGTTGCCCGCTGGATGCCCAGGCACAGCATCACGGCCAGGACTGTGAACACGGGCGGACCAGCCCAGTGGAGCCAGGGCCACACGGCGCTGTCCGTCGGGTTGGCCACCACCCAGGTCAATGCCACCACTGCCAACTGCATCAGCAGCGGGTGGAGCACGTAGACAGCCAGGCTGCGCGGCCCAACACGCCGCGCCCACCGCAGTCCGGGTTTGCCGTCCAGACGGGAGAGCAGGAAAAGCCCCGCGGGGATGGCCAGTAGAGGCGGGAGGACTCCACCGAAGTTCTCCAGGACGGGGATGTCCCGTGTGGGCATCCAGACCAGGATCGCGGCCATGAACGCCAGGCACCAGAGGATGCCCTGCCATGTGGGCACACCTGCCACCCAGGTGCGGATGCCCTGGGACCACCATGCACCCACCAGGAAGAAGACCCAGTTGGTGAAGAGTTCATTGGTCCCCCAGCTGACGTCTGCCACCAGGCCCGGGACGAACACCAGGAAGAGCAGACCGGCCAGGGCCACCACCCATTCGTTGGGGGTGACTCCCAACAAGCCCTGGAGCGCGTAATAGATCGCAAGGGCCAGCAGGAACCAGAGATACGAGTGAAAGGTGACGGTGTGCCAGACGATCTCGGAGAACGTGGCCCCGGCCGTGCGATCGCGGTCCACCGCCCCGATCACCGGGTAAACCACCCAGTAGACGGCGGTCCAGAACAGGAACAACCACGCCATGTTGACGGGGCGCAGCCGCCAGAAGCGCGTGCCGTACTTGGTCATGGAGCGGGTGACAAAAAACCCTGCCACCAGCATGAACACGGGCATTCGCCACTGCCCGATCACAATGTTGAGCTGGTTCAAGAGGTTGGCCACCTCCCATCCTTCACCGCCCAGGATCTTGATGCTGTGACCGAACACCACCAAGGTGATGGCCACACCCTTGACGGTGTCCATCCATTCTTCGCGGGCGGGCTTCCCCGGACCCGCCCCGGGGCTCTGCTGATGAGCCAAGGTGCTTCCCCCAATGGTCGCGTTTGGTGCACGGCCATGGCTCAGCAACGCTGAATGTTCTGCCTGTCCCCTGTGATGCCGGGGCGCGCACAGATTCCCCAAGAGTGCGCGCGCATCAGACGTTCTGCGTGATCCAACTTAACCGCGACACGGACGGCAAGCGACCTCAGAAGGCTATGACGTTTCCCACTCGCCCAGACCCATGAATATTGCTGTGACTTGCAAAAACAAACCTTGACGACGACGCCGGCGCCCCGGCATCGCACGCTGACTCACCCCAACTGCGTGGGTACCGCGTGAGCACCAACATCACGCAATTGTTGTGCCAGACGGGTCGCAGCATCCTGGTCTACGGTCAGGGCGATCATGGTGGGCCCCGATCCGGAGACCATGGGCACAGCACCTGCCAGCCGCAGTTCCTGGAGCCGCGGCCCCAGGTGCGCGGCGAGCTCCACAGCTGGTGCTTGCAGGTCGTTGCGCAGGCATCCGAACACCTGCGCCAACGTGACGGGTTGACCGGCCAGGGCATCCAGCAGGTCCTCGGGCACAGCCAGGGAATCAGGCTCCGGGGTGGTCAACCTCCCCTGGGCTCGCAACTCATCCAGCGTGGCAAACACGGCGGGTGTGGACAGTGCGCCGTCGTCGGCAATCAGGACCGCTGACCAGGGCTCGCCCACGGCAACGGGCACCAGATCCGCCCCCGTCCCGGTGCCGATGGCAGCTCCCCCGGTCATGGCAAAGGGCACGTCTGCGCCCAACCCACGGGCGATCTCCAGGGCGTCACTGACCATGGTCTCCCGCCCGGTCACGGCCGAGACCAGTTCCACGGTGGCCCGGATGGCGGCAGCAGCATCAGCAGATCCACCACCCATGCCACCGGCCACAGGTACGGACTTTTCAATGTGCAGGCGCACCCCACCGGGCAGTCCACCGGCGCCCTCGATCACGGCCTGTGCCGCTCGAACGGCCAGGTTTCCGGCATCCACGGGCACCTGTGCCAGGTCAAAGCTGCCGCAGTGTTGTTGTTGGTCCACCAGGGAGTCGGGAACCACGTCCACCGTGCACATGATCTGCCCGGCGGTCAGGTCAGGGTCATAGGTGGCGGTGACGGCTTCACAAACGTCTGTGGCCACGTAGAGGCTGGCCACATCGTGGTACCCGTCCGCACGAACCGGTCCCACGGCAAAGAACAGGTTGACCTTGCCGGGTGCTTCCATCCGAACCGAGGTGGTGTTCACGCGCGGTACTGCCCTTCCACCGGATACACGTTGTGGTTCACACCTGCCGCTGCGATCGCTGCGAACTGGTGAACGTCCAGCTTTTCCCCACGTTCGGTGGGCTGGATGCCGGCAGCGATCAGGATTTCTTCTGCCGCAGCCCCCGAACCGGCCCATCCGCTCAGGGCCGCCCGCAGGGTTTTGCGCCGCTGGGCAAAGGCGGCATCCACCACGGTGAACACGGCTTCACGGTCCGCGGCATCTGCCCGGTTCCCGGTCAGACCCTGGGCCGTACCGGCACCGATCTGCGCCACGGGCTCGGATCGCCGGACCAGGCGCACCAGCCCGGAACTGATTCTGGGTGCGGGCCAAAACACCTGGGTTCCGATCACCCCGGCCTTGGACACTTCCGCAAACCACGAGGCTTTCACGGACGGCACCCCGTAGACCTTGGAGCCAGGTCCTGCTGCCAAGCGATCGGCCACCTCGTCCTGGACCATGACCAGACCATGACGAATGGAGGGGAAGCTGCCCATCAGATGCAGCAACACGGGCACGGCCACGTTGTACGGGAGATTGGCCACCAGCGCATCCGGTGTCTGGGGCAAATCGGTGACTGCCAGGGCATCCGATTCAACGACGTCGATCCCCTCCACCCGCTCCGGGCGGAACCTGGCAACGGTTTTGGGCAGCTGGCGGGCCAGTGGAGGATCAATTTCCACCGCCACCACGTGCCGGGCCACATCCAACAGACCCAAGGTCAACGACCCCAGACCGGGGCCCACCTCCAGGACCGTCTCCGCTGCGGGTTCAAGATCGGCAGCCGCCACGATGCGCCGAATGGTGTTGGGGTCGATCACAAAGTTCTGCCCCAGAGTCTTGGTGGGACGGATCCCCAGAAGCTCCGCAAGCTCTCGGATCTCGGCAGGACCCAACAGAGGTGCAGGCGTGGTGCGGGGGGAATCAATCACGGCTGGATTCTACCGGTCCTTAAGATCCACAGCCGCTTCAGTGATCCCCGTAGACGGAACGAACCGTGGCATCCACCTGCGTGCAGAACTGCTCCAGAGGGATCTGCCGATGCTCGGCAATCCACCGGGCGGTCTGCACCACCATGTACGGCGCATTGGGCCGGCCGCGGTAAGGGTGGGGGGTCAAAAACGGTGCGTCTGTCTCCACCATGATCAGCTCCGGGCGGGCCACCCGCAGGGCTTCTTGGAGATCTGTGGAGTTCTTGAAGGTCACGGTGCCTGAAAAGGACATGTACCAGCCGTTGTCATTGCAGATCCGCGCCAGCTCGGCATCCCCGGAGAAACAATGGAACACGGTGCGTTCCGGTGCCCCCTCGTCCTGGAGAATCCGCACAATGTCCTGGTGGGCGTCACGGTCGTGGATCTGCAGCGCCTTGCCCACGGACTTGGCCAGCCGGATGTGCTCCCGGAAGGCGTCATGCTGGTGGTGCCTACGGGTCTTGCGGGTACGGAAGTAGTCCAGCCCGGTCTCCCCGATCGCTCGCACGCGATCATGGGCGGCCAGTGCGGTGATCACCTGAAGCGCATCCTCAAGCTCACCGGCCTCGGCCAGTGCAGGAGTCTCATTGGGGTGCAGTGCCACAGCCGCCAGAACACGGTCATCGGCCTCAGCCGCTTCTACGGCCCACCGGGCGGATTCGACGTCGTACCCCACCTGGATCACCCCGCGCACCCCAAGATCGGCGGCGGTGTCCAGGATGTCGGTCAGCCCGATCCGCACCCGGCCGTCCTGGGTGTCCATGTGGGTGTGGTTGTCCACGATCGGCACGGGCAACGGCGCCGGTGCCTCCGGGAACCGCAGATCTCGGGTGTGCCCGGACTCGGCCTTGTGGTCCCGGCGGTCCGTACCGGCTCCACTGGCAGCATTCTCCGGAACACCGTAGTGCTCCGGACGATAGGCCTGAGGAACCTCACCGGTGGTGGTGACGGGGCGGTCAGACGGGTCTGGCCACAGGGAAGCAGCGCGGTTGGAGGTCATCCCACCAGCCTAGTCAGCTCTCCCGTGCGGCCAACACGGACTCGTAGAGCTCCCGTTTGGACAGACCCTGGGCTGCTGCCACCGCACCTGCGGCGTCCTTGAGTCGAATCCCGTCCGCCACCAGTGCCTCGACTTCCTCCACCAGGTCTTCCGGTTTCTGCGGATCCGGTTCCGGGGCGCCCTGCACCACGACGACGATTTCCCCACGAACTCCCTCACCCTCCACCAGCTCGGCCAGGGAACCGACCGTGCCGCGCAGAACTTCCTCGTGGAGTTTGGTCAGCTCGCGGGCAACCACTGCCGGACGTGCGGAACCGAAGGCTTCCGTCAGGGCCGTCAACATGGCCCCCAACCGGTGCGGTGCCTCGTAGAACACCATGGTCCGGGGTTCGGTGGTCAAGTCCTGTAGTCTGGCTTCACGCTGACCCGATTTGCGGGGCAGGAAACCTTCAAACACGAACCGGTCTGACGGCAGTCCGGAGACCGCCAGCGCTGTGAGCACAGCAGATGGCCCTGGCAGGGCCGTGACTGTGAGTCCTTCC
Source organism: Kocuria sp. ZOR0020 (assembly GCF_000800955.1). Lineage (NCBI taxonomy): Bacteria > Bacillati > Actinomycetota > Actinomycetes > Micrococcales > Micrococcaceae > Kocuria > Kocuria sp. ZOR0020. The sequence continues at coordinate 12,089 of NZ_JROX01000017.1, read as the reverse complement.
GCCGCCGCGGCAGCAGCCACCCGGTAGCCGGGGTCGGAAACGGTGGGCATCCCGGCATCTGAGACCACCAGGACGGTTCTGCCGGAACGCACCTCCGCCAGCAGGTCTTCCGCTGAGGCTGCCTCGTTGTGTTCGTGGTGGGCCACCAGGCGTGCACTCAAGGTGATTCCCAGGCCGGAGGCCAACTTGCGGGTCCGCCGGGTGTCTTCTGCGGCGATCACTTCCGCGGTGGCCAAGGCCTCACGCAAGCGGGCGCTGGCATCCCCCAGGTTCCCGATCGGTGTCCCGGCCAACACCAGCGCACCGGAGGGCAGCGCAGAGGTGGCCGGTTCCCCAGTGGCTGAGGACTGAGGGCTACTGATGGGGTCTTGGGAAGTCACGCACCCAACTCTAGGCGGGACATCCACTTCACGGTGGACCCAGAACGCAGGTGGGTCACCTACCATGACGGCCGTGACCTCATCCCCCCAAGCCCCCGAACCCAACGGCCCGGATTCCGCCGCCTCGCTAGCCTCCGGCAGCACCGCCGCGCGTTGCGCCACGGCATCCCGGGCGTGGGCACCGGCCCGGCAGGCACCCCAGGACCGGGTGCAGTTGCGCGAACGCCTCCTGCCCGGTTGGGCACCTGTGGCCGGCTGGATGTGGATCCTTCCCGTGTTGCCGGTGGTGTTGGGCGCCATCTTGCGGTTCTGGCAGCTCAGCCGCCCCCAGGACATTGCTTTTGACGAGACCTATTACGTCAAGGACGGCTGGGCCCTGGTGCTATCCGGCTACGAACAACAGTGGCCGGAAAACGCCGACGACGGCTTCTCCAGCGGAAATGTTCCCAGCCCCACGGGAGAAGCGTCATTCGTGGTGCACCCACCGCTGGGAAAACGGCTGATCGGTCTGGGGATGATGCTCTTTGGCCCCGGGGACGCCTTTGGATGGCGGTTCTTCCCCGCCGTGGCCGGGACCGCCATGATCGCCCTGGTGGTGATCGCAGCGCTGTTGATGTTCCGCTCCCCCGTGGTGGCGGCCGTGGCCGGGACACTGCTGGCCGTGGACGGTCTGCACCTGACGCATTCGCGCTTGGCTCTGCTGGACATTTTCCTGGCGTTGTTCATCCTGCTGGCCTTTGTGTTCCTGCTGCTGGACCGAGTTGACGGCCGCCTGCGGCTGGTCAAACGTCTGACGGACCCCAAACGCCCGCCACAGCCCGATCCATACCTGGCAGGACCGTGGCTGGGCATCCGGTGGTGGCGGATCGCAGCTGGGATTTCCTGCGGGCTGGCCATAGGCGTCAAGTGGAACGCTTTGTACTACGTGGCAGCGCTGGGGCTGATCACCGTGGCCTGGGACCTGGGCGCTCGCCGCGCGGCCGGAGTGCGGATGTGGTTTCCGGCCGGTGTTCTCAAGGACGGCTTGTTCGCCTTCGTCTCCATGATCCCCGTGGCCGCCCTGACCTATCTGGCCACCTGGACCGGTTGGTTGCGGACCTCAGGCGGGTACCACCGCCAGTGGGCCGCCAACAATCCGGGCGAAGGCGTGCAGTGGTTACCAGAGTCCCTGCGCTCGCTGTGGGAGTACCACAAGGCGGCGTACAACTTCCACGTAGGCCTGGATGCAACGCACACCTACATGGCCGGGCCGGCCCAGTGGCCGATCCTGGGCCGCCCAACGTCCTACTTCTACGAATCCCTGCAGAACGGAGAGGGCGGCTGCACGGCCTCCAACTGCTCCCAGGCCATTCTGAACGTGGGCAACCCGGTCATCTGGTGGTCAGCCATTCCGGTGATGATCACGCTGCTGGTGCTGGCCCTGGTGTGGCGCCGTTGGCGATTCGACTGGCGGTTGCTCTCTCCCTTGGCACTGGTGGCCGTGGGCTGGTTGCCGTGGTTCGCCTTCCCCGAGCGCACCCAGTTCTTCTTCTACGCACTGCCGTACGTACCGTTCATGGTGTTGCTGCTGGCTGCAGGGGTGAGCATGCTGATCCCCGGCCCGGAAACCCCACAGGTGCACCGGGTGCTCAGCTGGAGCGTGATCGGTCTGTGGCTGGTGTTGGTCCTAGCGGTGGCCGCCTACTTCTGGCCCATCTGGTCAGCCCAAGTCATCTCCTATGATGCCTGGCACCAACGCATGTGGTTCCCCAGCTGGATCTGACGGAGCCACTCAACACACACGACGCCGCAGCGCCCGGCGCCCCCACAGGATCACGGCCGCGCATCCCGCCACGGTCAGCAGCGCCACGGTGGCCGCGGCGTCAATCCAGAACTGTGTGGGGTAGAGCCGGATCAAGGTGTCCGAGAGACTGAAGGTCCAGGTTCCATCGGCAAAGAACAGGCTGTGGAACGTGGTGAAGAACCATTCCCAGGAGAGCATCCCCACCACAGCCAGCACCGCCAGCGCGGCAATGGTCACCCATGCACCCCGCATTGCGGCCCGGATCAAGCCCGCCGCATCACGTCTGCGGCGCAGCACCACGGCCACCAGCGCCACCAGGACCACGCCCACAGCTGCAGCCAGACCGAGCTGCATGACGTATTTGACGTCCGTCATGTGGGAGATTTCCTCCGGACGGAACCAGGCCAAGCCGTTGGCCGTTCGGACATCGCCCAGGAAACTGGGCGGGGCCCAGTTGAGGATGTAGTCCACACCGTGCGAGCCCAGGCTCATGCGTTGCCCGGGCCCGAATCCATAAGGGTCATCCGGGAAACCCGGGCGGTTGTACTCGATCCACAGAAACACCGGGGAAGCCACCAAGCGCACCGCCACCGCCAGCAGCCCCAGTGGCACGGCCAACCCCACCAGGAATCGAGTGAGCAATCGCAGCCCCGTGGCCGCTTCGGCGTCGTGGTCATCCCGGAAAGCACCGGCCTGATCCGTGGCGCTGCGGGAGCCTGCAGGTTCAGGGTTGTCCTCCCAGGGGCCGACCGCACCACGGTGGGTTGAGGTGGCCGAGGCCGGGTTCCAGTCGGGACCCACAGCACGCATGGAGCCGGTCTCCGTGGGAATGTTGCCCAGCAGGTCCATGGAACCGGTGGGGGTCACGGCTGCGTTCAGCCGCCCCCAGTCCTCACCGGTGACCTTGCCTGCCGCAGTGCTGCCGGTGCCCTCCCGTGATGACTGGGATCGGCCGGTGGAACGGGATTGGCGTGGGCTCACGGGGCTACTTCTTTCACAGGCAACCCCGGCGCGCTCACGATGCGTCTGGCGTCTGGGTCAGGGGCAGAAAATTGGGAATCCCGTCAACCACGGGAAACACAGGATGAACGCCCTCACTGTAGGGGCGTTCACTCATCAAATGGTGGTCATCAACGGCCACCAGTTTGGCACGTGTCATGGGGCAACAGATCACGGCACGCAAAGCCGGTGACAGGCTGGAGACTCCGTCGCCACGTCGCATACGGGGAGGTGCGGGGGTTGCAGTCATGGGTGGTGTCTTTCCGTGGCCCGCGGGGGTTGGGGGGGTCTTCACCGGCTCGTCTGCTCAAGAGTTGGACCACTCAGGAGTCGGTCCACTCAAGAATCGGAACGGGGACGACGCCGCAAGTGCGGTATCCGCATCCCCTTGGGCTGAGCGGGGGTGGAGTCACGGATCATCTCACGCTCGGAGTCCTGGTGGAAAAAGATTTCATTGACCAAGGAGTCCTCGCCGTCATACGACTCTTGGGCCGAGGGTCCTGATTCTTGGCGGGCGGACTCACGGTCCTGCCTCGAGGGTTCAGGGCTCGTGCTGACCGGCGCAGACCGCTGCATGGCGGGCTCAGCCCTCTGCGACCGGGCTTCGGCCACAACCGGGTCAGGCTTGCCCAGCGTGGTTGGCTGGTGAACAGGGGCCAAGGGCGTCACGGAGGCGTGGGAAGCCGCCTGGGTGTCCTGATCGATCCCCGGAACCTCCACCCGCAGGATCTCCCATCCACGCGGAGCAGTCATCCGCTGGGCATGGGTTTCACAAAGGTCGTAGGCGTGGGGTTCGTTGTGCACGGACAAGGGGCCCACCACAGCGGTGGAATCCGCGTAAACGTAGGTCAGGGTGTACAGCGCTTCACGCTTGCACCCCTGACGGGAGCACAGCCGCGCCAGGGGCGCCTCAGATTGTGTGTCCACCACAGGAGAGGATTCGGATCAGCGGCCTGCGCGGCGCAGACGGCGTCGTTCACGCTCGGAAAGGCCACCCCAGATGCCGAACTTCTCATCGTGGGCCATGGCGTAGTCCAGGCATTCCGATTTGACCGGGCAGGCCTCACACACGCGCTTGGCGTCACGCGTGGAACCGCCCTTTTCCGGGAAGAAGGCTTCCGGATCCGTCTGGGCACACAGCGCATCCGTCTGCCATGCCAACTCGCCTTCATCGCCGTCGATCCCGTAGGCCCCGGCAACCGCCTGCCAGATGGAACCGGGCACGGCCGCTGCATCGGTGACGTGCTCGGGGGCCTCAGCTGTGAGCTGCTGACGCTGGTTGGAATCCGTGTAGCGCTGCGCTGCGTCAGCATCCACCGGATCCAGGAACCAATCCTGCGGAACAGAACGGCTTCCCCGCCGCCGCCGTGCGGCCTGCGCCACCTCTGCGCGGTGATGGGCGGGCTCTCCCATGTCATTCCTTCCGGTCAGTTGGCAAGACGTGGAGTCTTCACTTCTCTTGAGGGGCGGGTACAGGCCCACCGGTTCCGCTCGAGGACGCGCTGACCTAAACTTCTGGGGTCTGCGAATCGGGGGCTCCGAGCACCGGAGTGGGGCCTTCACGGCACCTCGCCACGACATTAATTACACGCTTGTAAGCACCTGAACGTCAAGCTCGGATCCCAGGTTGGCAACTCCCGCCTGCACCACACAACCGCGGTGACGCGGTAGGCGGCAAGCAAAATCTCCGCACGTCACACGCATCCACACCCTGGATTCAGGGCAGTTCACCGAATCGGAGGCCACTTTGCCCACGATCTCCTCACCCCGCAGTGCTCAGCCACAGTCCGTGCCGGCGCTGCTGCAGTCCATGGCCCAGCAGCCCACCCCCGCTCTGGTGTTCTACGGTCACGACGGCGGACGCGTGGAACTTTCCGGCCGGGTCCTGGAGAACTGGGTGGCCAAGACCGCCAATCTGCTGGTGGATGACCTGGGCCTGATGCCCGCAGACCGGGTGCTGCTGGAGCCCACCGTGCATTGGCGTACCGCCGTGGTGGTGGCCGGTGTTTGGCGTGTTGGGGCCACGGTGGTGTTGGCGGATTCATCCGAAAACAATGGCGCCGGCGTGGCTTTGGCTGTGACCATGGCACCCGACGCGCAGCGGTCCTCTGCTGAAGGTGACGTGTTCGGCGCGGCCGCAGGCGACCTGATGGTGCTGGCCTACCCCGCGCTGGCCATGGAACTGGACCCCAGTTTGCTGCCGGCCGGTGCCATCGACTTCTGCGCGGAGATCCGCGCCCATGGGGACCACTACGCAGATGCCGGGGCGTCAGCAGCTGACCAGGAACTTGCGGTGGTCGGCCACAGCCAGCACCTCTCACTAGCCGAGCTCATGGCACAAGCACAGGAGCAGGCAGCAGACCTGCGCACGGGGTCAGGCCCGGTGAATGCGGTTCACCTCAACACGGCAACCTGGTCACCTGAGAGTTTCGCCCGCCTGCTGGCGGCGTGGATGACAGGCACCACGGTGGTGATCACGGACCGCCCGGGAACAGACGTGGCGCATCTTCTGTCCACCGAGCGCGTGGGGCTCACCTGGAGCTGAGGTCGTCGTCGTCCGTTCGTGTCTGCGTCGTCGTTGCTGCGGTGTGCGGTGAGGAACTGGAATCAGTGGCTGCTGCAGCAGCCGTTTCCCCCGCCTTGGGCTTGACCACCGGCAGGCGCCCGGTGATGGCAGCCATCTCTGAGGCGGTGGAGGGGGCAAAGCCGGGTTCGTCATCGAGCTTGACCGCGTACACCCAGAATCGGTACGCGAAGTAGCGGAAAATCGTTCCCAGGGCAGTGCCCACGATGGTTCCGGAAATGAACGACGCCGTTGGGCTGGTCAGGTTCAGTACGTAGTAGCTGACCACCACACACAGCAGTTCAATGGCCATGCCGATCGCGTTGGCAATCAGGAATTGCACCAATTCCTTCTTGGTGTCCGACTGCCGTTTGTCCCGGAAGGTCCAGTACCGGTTGGCCACCCAGGAGAACAACGTGGCCACCACCGTGGCAATCGCCTTGGCCTTGACGTGCCCACCCTCCTGGAAGACGGTGTGCATCAGAATCCAGACCACACCGGCATTGACCAGGAATGCCAGGCCACCCACGGTGCCGAACTTCATCAGTTCGGCCACAAACAGGTGCCAGGCAGCTTTGAAACGATTGATCATGTGAAACAGGCTTTCGAATGGGTTTCGCTCAATGCGCCTGTTGTCCTCATGAGTCACGGGGCTGACGGTTTGGCTCAGCCGTGCCAGGGGCAGCGCGTGCGCCCATCATAAGCACCCAGGCGAGTATTACCCTGGTGGGGTGAGCAACGCGACGCAGTCCTCGGAAAACACGGTCAACCGCCGTATCCCGTCCCCCGCTGCCACCACCGGCCCGGTGATCGGCGTGGTGGGCGGCGGTCAGTTGGCTCGCATGATGGGACCGGCCGCCACAGAACTCGGGATCGAGCTGCGCGTGTTGGCTGAAGCGCAGGACAGTTGTGCCATTCCCGCATCCGCCCACCACCAGGTGGGTGATTACACGGACCTGGCCACGCTGATGGACTTTGCCGACGGAGTGGATGCCTTGACCTTTGACCATGAACACGTGCCCAACCAGCATCTGCAGGCCCTGCTGACCGCAGGTGTTGCCGTGGAACCACGCCCGGAAGCTCTGGTGCACGCCCAGGACAAAATCGTCATGCGCCGCGCGGTGGAGAAACTGGGGCTGCCCAATCCGCGCTGGGCGGAGGTCTCCTCCGTTGATGAACTCGTGGACTTTGCCGCTGATCAGTGGCCCGTGGTGCTCAAGACCCCCCGCGGCGGCTACGACGGCAAGGGTGTCCTGATGGTGCATTCGGAACAGGACGCCCGTGGTGGCACGGCAGCCGAATGGTTCAACGCCCAACGCTTTCCGGCACTGCTGGCAGAAGAAGCCGTGCCGTTCACCCGGGAACTCTCCGCTCTGGTGGCTCGCACACCATCCGGTGAGGTCCGCTCATGGCCGGTGGTGGAATCCATCCAGGTTGACGGGGTGTGTGATGAGGTCCTGGCACCGGCCCCCGGCCTGGATCCTGACCTTGCGCAGGCCGCCGAACAAGCCGCCCGTACCTTGGCCACCGAGTTCAACGTCACCGGTGTGATGGCAGCTGAGCTCTTTGACGTGCCGGGACGCGGATTCCTGGTCAATGAGTTGGCCATGCGCCCGCACAATTCGGGGCACTGGACCATGGACGGCTCCGTGACCGGTCAGTTCGAACAACACCTGCGCGCCGTGCTGGACCTCCCGTTGGGTCAGACCGGGTTCATTGGCGGTGCCACGGTGATGAAAAACATTCTGGGTGGACAGAACCCGGATCTGTTTCAGGGGTTCACCACCGCCATGAGTCGCGTACCCGCTGCCAAGATTCACCTGTACGGGAAAGGCGTTCGGTTCGGCCGCAAGGTGGGCCATGTCAACGTCACCGGTCACAGCCCGCAGGATCTGCCGCAGCTGCAACAGCAGGCCGCTGAGGCGGCTCGAATCATCCGCGACGGCCACTGACCAGAGCACCAGCCCCACCAACTGCATGCAACACCACAGACCCATTACCGGCTGATCCCCAGAGAGCCGGAGTACCGTGACGGTGCATCGACCTCGCCCACGTCAATGGGCAGATCCACCTGCTGCGGCTCCGGCCGGTTACACAAGGAGAACAGAATGGATGACTCACAGCCCGTTGTGGGCGTGGTGATGGGTTCGGACTCCGATTGGTCCGTCATGGAGGCAGCCGTTGAAGTCCTGGCGGAGTTGGAGGTCCCGTGCGAGGTTGACGTGGTTTCCGCCCACCGCATGCCACACGAGATGATTCGTTACGGCGCCAACGCGGCTGAACGCGGATTGCGCGTGATCATCGCAGGCGCCGGAGGTGCTGCCCACCTGCCGGGGATGTTGGCCTCCACCACCGTGCTTCCCGTGATCGGCGTCCCGGTCCCCTTGAAAACCTTGGACGGTTTGGATTCGTTGCTCTCGATCGTGCAAATGCCCGCCGGAGTCCCCGTGGCCACCGTCTCCATCGGCGGCGCCCGCAACGCAGGCCTCCTGGCAGCCCGCATGTTGGCAGCAGGCACTGATCCGGACGCCCTGAAACTGCGCGCAGCCCTCGAGCGTTTCGCACAAGAGCTGAATCAGACGGCACACAGCAAGGGTGCCGCCCTGCGTGAGCGCGTGGCGGACTGACCACCCGCCCTCGCCCTTCTTCAGGCCGGCACTTCCCACTTCCCCGACCCACAGGCGCTCCCCCCGTGACAGCTTCACAAGACTTTCGCTACAACAGGTTCCCCGACGACGACGTCGTGGGGGAACTGGATGCCGATGCTCCCGTGCGCACCACCAGCCGCGTGGGCTCATGGGCGAATGCTCTGGTGAATCCGCGATACGTCTCCGCGGGCGGGCGCAACAAACGCGCGGGCCTGCTGCTTGCCGGGACCCTGTTGGTACCAGGTTCTGCACAGATCGCTGCAGGCAACCGCAACGTGGGTCGGATTGCTCTGACCGTCACTGTGGTGTGCTGGGCGCTGCTGGTTGTACTGCTGCTCTCCGCTCTTTTCTGGCGAACCCCCTTGATTTTCCTGGTGACCAACGGATTGACCGCGCCTGTGATCTCCCTGGTGCTGGTAGCCCTGGCCATCGGGTGGGGACTGCTGTTCCTGGACACCTTGCGGCTGATCAGACCAGGACTGTTGTCCACCAAGGCCCGGACCGTTGCCATTGTGGCCACCGTCGTGGCGGTCGTGGTGACTTCCGGGGGCCTGGGCTACACCGCTCACCTGGTCAATGTCACCCGAGCCACCGTGGGGCAGATCTTTGGGGGCGGTCTGCCGTTCCGGCCGGTGGACGGGCGCTACAACATTCTGCTCATGGGCGCCGATGCCGGTGAGGATCGATTGGGGCTGAGACCCGATTCCATGACAGTGGTGAGCATTGACGCCGGCTCGGGTCAAACCGTGACCATCTCCCTGCCACGCAATCTCCAGAACGTCCCGTTTGCTGATGGCTCGCCCATGCAAAGTGTCTATCCCAATGGCTACGACTGCGGGGACGAATGCCTGCTCAACGCCATCTACACGGATGTCACCCAGAACCACGAGGACGTGTACGGCAACGTGGATGATGCGGGAGCTGAGGCCATGATGGATGCGGCCTCCGGTGTCCTGGGCATTGAGGTTCAGGGCTACGCCATGATCGACATGGCCGGATTCGAGCAGCTGATTGACGCCATGGGTGGCATCACCATTGATGTTGGTGGTGAGGTACCCATTGGTGGTGGCACCAACGAGATCACCGGTCTGCCCAACCCCATTGACGGCTACATTGAACCGGGTGTGCAACACCTGGACGGCTTCCACGCCCTCTGGTACGCCCGCTCCCGTGAAGGGGCGTCGGACTACGACCGTCAAGCCCGCCAACGTTGCGTTCAGACGGCCATGCTCAAACAGCTGAGTCCGATCAACGTGGTCTCCAAGTTCGAGGAGATGGCGCAGGCCGGTACTCAAGTGGTGGAAACGGACATACCGCAGTCTTCCATCGGTTCGTTCGTGGATCTGGCCCTGAAAGCCAAGAACTACGACCTGATCGGTTATGCCGCAGGCCCGCCCTATTACGACGCGATGTTCCCCACGTACCCGGATTACGACCAACTGCACTCTGATGTTCAGCAGCTCTTGGACAGTGCTGACGGTTCAGGCCAGCCGCAGGCACAGGCGCAGGTACAGGCACAGGCCGTGGCCACAGATGCTCCTGTGTCCACAGGCTCCGGCCTGGGCGCGCGCGGATTGGTCATGGTGCCCACGGAAACAGTCACGGACCCCACTCAGCCAGAGGCCACCACAGAGGCCGGAGCAACGGATGGTCAATCCACCGAGCTCTCCCCCAACGGAACCTGCTCGGTGCCGTAAGCCGTTGCATGGTGCTGAATCCCGCCTACATTCCGGTGGCGTGGTCCTGAGCCAGGAATGGTCACTGCGGCCCCGGTACAGTAGCCCGGGTGACCAACATTCTTCAGAGCAAAGCATGGGCGGACTTCCAGACGGAACTGGGCCACACCGTGGTCAAGGATCAGGGTCCCGGATACTCCTGGCAGGCCACCGTTGAAGGTGGAGCCACCGGCCGATACCTCTACGCCCCGTATGGACCGATTGCCGATTCCCCGCAAGCCTTTGACGCCGCACTGGAATCCCTGAAGCAGGCAGCCAAGGCACACGGTTGCTGGTTTGTCCGTGTGGAGCCGGCCTTCGCTCAGATCCAGGACGGATTGGAAACAGCGGAGGCAGCGCTGCGTCGTCGTGGGTTGCAGTGGGCGCCACGTCAGGTGCAGCCGGGCCACACCCAGATCATTGACCTGACCAGGGATCAGGACGCACTGCTCAAGGACATGAAGTCCACCAACCGGAACCTGCACCGCAACATCCACAAGAAGGGTGTGACCTTCACGGCCACCACGGATCCGGATGCGGTTTCGATTCTGCTGAAGTTCCTGGACCAGACCGCTGAGCGCAAGAACTTCAACCGCCAGCAGGACGACTACCTGCGCACCGCCGCCCAGGTGCTCATGCCGCAAGGTGCCGCCGTGTTGTACGTGGCGCGCTTGGACGGGGAACCGATCGGCGCCTCCCTGGTCTACGACTCTGAAGACACCCGCACCTATGCGCACGCCGCCATGGACCGTGAACACCGCAAACTCTCCGCGGGCAGCCCCTTGGTGGTGCGCATGATTCTGGACGCCAAGGAAAAGGGTCAGAAGCACTTTGACCTCTTCGGCACCGCCCCGGAAGGTGCTGGGCCCGAACACGAATGGTATGGCTTCACCAAGTTCAAGAAGGACCTGGGTGGCGAACCCGTGGAGTTCCCCGGCACCTGGGACCTGCCGGTGTCCACGGCCAAGTACGCCGCCTACACCGGTGTCCGGATGGCTCGGGAGGGTCTTGGGACAGCCAAGTCCAAGGCGCCGGGCCTGCTGGCGACCGTCAAGGACACCGCACGCAAGGTCCGCGGACGTTCAGGCACCGACCAGGCCTGACACTCGCGCTCACGACGACGGGGCCCCGTACCGCGCCTGCGGTACCGGGGCCCCGTTCTCACCACGTGGTGGGCCTCAACGGCCGGCAGCGTCCCGGAAAGCCTGGAGGCTCTCTGCGTAAACCCGCTTGCCAAAGGCCAACGGACCCCGCGAGCGCCGGGAGGTGTCACCTTCCACGTGCTGGTTGGACCGGTCTGCTCCCGGCTGTTGCTCCACGTCGTTGGTAGGTTCCGGATCTGACGACGGGCCGGAGGTCGACGCCGGATCCAGCTGCCTGTCCTGATGGGGGCGTTCTTGGACCGCAGGTGAATCGGCCCGCTCGGTCTCCGGCTCAGGTCGGGGGTCGGACTGCGTCACCGACTCGGATTCAGGCTCAGCAGCTTCAGGCTCAGCAGCGTCCTGGCCTGTGGACTTGATGGCGTCGTGGGCTGTGGGGTCTGTGGCGTCCTGACCTGACGGTTCAGTTGCCTGGCGGCGCGCAGCGGCCTCCGGGGTTAGTGAATCGTCCGGGCCGCTGGAGCCGTCCGGGCCATCCGAGCCTTCCGGCGTCACGGGATCGATCTCACCCGTGGGGGTCTCATCCTCATGGTCCCGCTGCGCAGAGTCTTGCGCCGCGGCGTTGTCCTGCACGGTCGAGCTGGCTGCGGCTTGACCAGCACGCTTGCGTGCCCTGCGCTGCTTGCGTGCTTCCCGCTTGGAGATCTTGGTGCTGGGCTTGGCCGCCGTGGATTCGGCGTCGGCCTCCTGCTCCCATGTGCCCTGGCGGCCGTCAAGGGTCTGGTGGCCGACAAGGGTCGCGTGGCCGTTCGGGGTCTCATGTTCGCTTGCGGTCGAATTGGTGGTACCGGGCCGATTGGCAGTGCTGGCTTGATCGGCTGTTCTTGCCTGATGGGCGGCG
>NZ_JROX01000167.1:0-11317 GCF_000800955.1 Kocuria sp. ZOR0020 | reverse complement strand
CTCTGAGGCGTCACGGAAGCCCGTACCGGCCCACAGGTTGATGTACTCGGGTTGGCCTGCAGCAGTGGCAGCTTTGCGCAGCGGTGCGGTCAGGTGATGAACGGCGGGGAAGGCCAGGGGAGCACTCTCCGTGTACCGGTCTGTGAACTGGTTGCGCAAGGCCCGGGCCGGTCTGCCGGAGAAGGCGCGGGTCATCACGGTCTCCATCCGTTGCGGGTCGGCCAGTGCGGCACGGTGTGGTGCCGAGGTCCCGGCTTCCGGGCAGCGCAGCAGCACGGTCCCCACCACCGATGCTGCCGCGCCAGCGGTCAGGACCTCCTGGACGGCCTCCGGGGTGCTGATCCCACCGGCGGCAAAGATAGGAAGTTCAACCTCTCCGGCAATGGTGCGCACCAGCTCCGGAAGGGGGACCTGGGCGATGGGTTCCTGCGGGTTCACCGTTCCCGAATGCCCACCGGCGCCAGATCCCTGGACGGCCAAGGCATCCACGCCGCGCTCGCGAGCTTGGTGTGCCTCAGCCAGGGTGGTGACCGTCTGGACCGTCAGGGAGCCAGCGGTCTTGAGCCGGCCCACCACATCAGCCGGGGCCAGGCCAAAGGTGAAGCTCACCACCGGGACGGGGTCCTTGACCAGGAGCTCCACCTTGGCTTCCCAGGCGTCGTCGTCATCCCGGGGCTCAGTGGCCAGTTCCACTCCCAGATCTGCGGCAACCGGGGCCAGTGATTCCACGTAGGACCTGAACTGGTCCGGATCCGGGTGGAAGGTGTTGGGGACAAACAGGTTCACGCCGAATGTGGACGTGGCTGCTCGCACGGTGCTGATCTGGTCAGCCAACTGCTGCGGAGTTTTGTACCCGGCAGCCAGGAACCCCAGGCCACCGGCCTCAGCAGCCGCAATCACCAGCTCCGGGGTGGAGGGCCCACCTGCCATGGGAGCAGCAATGATGGGGGCGGTCATGCCCAAGGTGACCAGCGAATCCCGGCCGGTGGAACCTTGCGTGGTTGGATACTCGGTCATGGTTCCTCCTGGTCATGGATACCGTGGGCGGACCGCCCCGATCATGGGTGAACAGTCAACGCATCAGGCTCAGAACACCACAATTGGCTTGAGCGTAACTCCGGAGTGGCTGTCCTCGAAGGCCTGGTTGATCTGCTCCAGCGGGTAAGTCTTGATCAGCCGGTCAAAGGGGAACAGTCCTGCCTCGTGCAACTGGATCAGCTCGGGGATGAACACCTGTGGCGTTGAATCACCTTCAATCACCATGGAGATCTTCTGCCCGGAGAGCAACTGCGTGCCGATGTCGATGGTGGATTCCGTGCCCAAGGCGCTGGCCCCCACCAGGGCACCGTGGCCCAGGACAGCCATGCAATCGGTCATGGTGCGGAACACCGCGGCCACACCGGTGGTCTCCAGGGCGTAGTCAGCACCTCCGCCCGTGAGTTCCTTGATCTGCTGGATCTGATCAGCGTCACGGCCGTTGACCGTGTGGGTGGCACCCAGGGACTTGGCCAGTTCCAGGCGTTCCGGGACCACGTCCACACACACGATGGTGGCGGCATTGCGAATCTTGGCAGCCATCACCGCGGAGAGCCCCACAGCGCCGGCACCGAAAATCACGACGGCGGAGCCCGGCCTAGGCTGCGACACGTTCAGAACGGCACCGGCCCCGGTCTGGATGCCGCAGCCCAAGGGGCCCAAGAGTTCCAGGGGAGCGTCATCTGCAACCTTGACCACGCTGCGGGCCGCCACGTTGGCGTAGGTGGAGAAGGAGGACTGACCGAAGAAATGGGAAGAACAGGTCTGTCCGTCCTTGGACAGCGCTGAGGTTCCGTCACCGCGGCGACCCGCAAAATTGTGGGCATAAAACTCTTGGCAATATGCCGTGTGCCCGGTGGTGCACAGCTTGCACCGGCCGCAACTGTTGAAGCTCAGGACCACTTTGTCTCCGGGCTTCACGTGGTTGACCGCCGCGCCAACGGCGTCCACGATTCCGGCACCTTCATGGCCCAACACAGCGGGCAACGGGGTGGGGTACCACTGGTCGCGCACAATGGCATCCGTGTGGCACACGCCTGTAGCCACCATTTTCACGCGGACTTCGTCAAGATTCAGCTCACCAAGTTCAAGGTCCGTGATCTCGAACGGGGCCTTGGGGGCTGTGGCGACGGCGGCTGTGACCTTCATGTCTAGACACTTCCTTGTGCAGTTGGTTGTGCGAGCCTAATCCATGCCCGCACAACCATTATCCGTCAACTCAACGTATGACCCCCCGGAGGGTTCAGCTCCGCTGCTCTTCCCAGGCAGCAAACTCCTCCGCCCATCCCTCCGGTGGCCAAGGTTCGCCATCGGCCAAGGCGTTGAGTTCGTAGGCTCCCTTGCCGTCCATGGACTCGCGCAGAATGTCCGCGTGACCGGCATGGCGGGCGTATTCCTCGATGTAATGCAATGCCACCCAGCGGGCAGGCCATGAATCAATGTCCTTGGGGAACCACGGCACCTGCGGCACAGGCACTCGGCGGTCCATGTCCACGGTGCTCAGGACCGTTTCCACCCACGTGGCCAGATCCTCCAGTTCTGCCATCAGACTCTGTGCGGTGTCCTGGTCCAAGACCCCAGCTGGCCCGGGTTCCCCGGCGGCGTGATTGCCCACACCGTGTGTCTTCTGACGGTCAGGATCAAGGGAGGTCAACAGGCCCTCGTTGCCCACGTACAAGCAGTGCCGTGCCAGGGAGGCAAGGCTCATGACACCAGCGGTTGGGGTTTGCCGGATCTGGTCATTCGTCAGCCCTTGGAGAGTGCGGGCGATCTGGCGGATCTGGTTGGCGGCAAAAGCTGCCAGGGCGTCGTTCTCTGTGGTCACTTGGCGGGTCAAGAAGGCCATGACGTTCTCCTCGGATCGGGTGTTCACCGGTGGTGGTGACAGTCCAGCGGGTGCAGTAGGTCAAGGATTTCGCCCCAACCGGTCACTTTCTGTCCTGTGAATCCCACAAGATGGGTTCATGAGTGACACCACCCACCGGACTCTGAGGCTGCTGACCCTGCTGCGCTCCCGCACGGACTGGGCCGGACCCGACCTTGCGCAGCAGCTGGGTACCACCACCCGTTCACTCCGGCGGGACATCAATCGACTGCGCACTCTGGGTTATCCGGTGGAATCCGTCCGCGGTCACGGAGGTGGGTACCGCTTGGGCGCCGATGGGAAACTCCCTCCGCTGGTGTTGGACCTGGACCAGGCGGTGGCTGTGGGGGTGGGGCTGCGTCTGGCGTCGTCGTCGGGAATCTCTGGCTTGGAACAGCAAGCGGAAGCCTGCCTGGTGAAGGTGGAAGAGCTTTCTCCGGCAGCCCTGCGTGAGCAGATCGCCACCATCTCCCAGGCCGTGGATGTGATCAGCGGTGGCTCCACACCGGTGGATGCAGACATTCTCCTGGCGTTGTCCCGCGGGATCCGGGGGTGCCAACAGATCCGCATGGATTACGTGGCGCGCAATGGCGAACCCAGCCACCGGCGTCTTGAACCGTATCGAGTGCTGGCCATGGGACCGAGGTGGTACCTGTTCGCATGGGATCTGGACCGCGATGACTGGAGAACGTTTCGGTTGGACCGGATCCAGAGCGTTCGGGTCTCCACCTTCGCGTTCTCCCCGCGTCCCACACCGGAGATCCAAGAGCATCTCCACAGGTCCGTCACCACAGACCCTTATCAACATGTGGTGCGCATCAGATTTTGCGCACCACTGTCTGAGGTTGAGGCGCACTTGTGCGCCTACGCAGGGCTGCTGCAACCGGACGGGCCGGAGGCGTGCGTGTTCACCACTGGCTCTCAAGATTTGCCCTGGACTGCCACCTGGCTGGCGGGGGTGCCGTTGGACATGCAGATTCTGGAGCCTGCAGAGCTCGTGGACGCGGTGGCCGACCTGGGCCGCCACCTCCTGGCCGTGGCACAACAAAGTCAGGGGCCGCACACCCGCACGGTGCGCAGCCCCTGACCGCAGGCACGTCCCATCAGGGTGCCTGGATCAAGCGTCAGCTGGTCTTGATGATCTCCCCGTTGGAGGCATCCACATACACGCTCAGCTCCGAGTTGTCAGCGCCCACGTACAGGTCCACCTTGTAGACCACGGTGCCGTCCTCGGTCTCCAACTCGGCATCGTCAATGTTGCCGGGGTGTTCCTCCGTGGCGGTGGTCAGGGCATCGGCCAGGGAGATCTGGGCGGCGTCGAACTCGCGCTGATCATCCGAGTCCAAGGAATCCGGGTCATCCTGCTCGGTCACGGAACCGCCGTCAGCGGGGAGAGTGACCCCCGTGGACTGACCGTCCTGGACCACCTTGACTTCCCACTCGTTGTCATCGTCAAAATCGATCTCGATGGCCTCGCCGCCAACCTCGCTCTGCGCGGTTTCAATGGCGTTCTGGGCTGAATCGGCATCACCGCCGGAGGTGGCCGCACCTGCGGTCTCACCGTTGTCAGTGGCCCCATCCGTGGGGGTAGCGGCAGAGGTCTCCTCCGTTGCACCGGTGGTCTGTTCGGCCGTGGGGACGGGGGTGCCGCTGTTGGCGCCGTCGACGTCGTCGTCAGCCCCCGGTTGTGTGCCGCACCCGGTGAGGGCCAGGGCGAGCGCTGCGGAAGTCAGGACAGTGGTGGTGGCAAGTCGCTTGTGTCGCATGAATCGACCATAAGGGCGCCAAGGGTGCGGGACAAGCTCTGTGACCTGGGTGCTCGAACGCCCCCACACAGACCCCTTGGTCAAGTTACGTACGTCACGGTAGGCTCAGGACGCATCAACGAACACGCCGACGAGCGCCCCGGGAGAGACCCCGTGGAAACAGCGCGGGGCGCCGTAGGAGCAATCCCTCCCCGGGAAACTCTCAGGCACCTGCACCGGGTAGCTCGGCAACTCTGGAAAGCACGGACCCTCCCATCAGGGGCGAGTCCGTCACCGACGGGGCAAACAGGACGGCCACAAGCCAACCTGTGGAATCTCTCAGGTCCCATGACAGAGCGGGGAGGAACCGGCAGGGGCTGACCCGCCCCGTGAATCAGGAGTTCCGTATGAGTTCGGCAGCACCCACCCATCCCCAGGATTTCGGGGCGGATGCCCACGCATTTGTTGACCGCCACATCGGTCCACGTGCAGGGCAGTACAACCGCCTGCTGGAGGAGGTGGGTGTTTCTTCTCTGGGTGAGCTGGTGGATCAGGCCATTCCCGCCAGCATCCGCCAGGAGGCTGCCCTGGACCTGCCGGCCCCGTTGACGGAGGCCCAGGTCCTGGCGGAACTGCGCCGGATCGCAGACCAGAACGACCCCGGCACACCCATGATCGGCCAGGGGTTCTACGGGACCATCACCCCGCCGGCCATTGCCCGCAACTTGCTGGAAAACCCGGCCTGGTACACGGCTTACACCCCCTACCAGCCGGAGATTTCCCAGGGGCGCCTTGAGCTGCTGTTGACCTACCAGACCATGATCCAGGACCTCACGGGCCTGCCGATCGCCAACGCTTCACTGCTGGACGAGGCCTCCGCCGTTGCCGAGGCTGCGCTGCTGATGGCCAGGGCCAACCGGAAGGCCAAGAACGGTGTGATCCTGGTGGACCCGGACCTGTTCCCGCAGTCCTTGGCCCTGCTGCCGGGGCGTGCCCGTGCGGTGGGCATGGATCTGCGCATCCTGGACCTCTCCGCGGGACTGCCGGAGATTCAGGAGCCGATTGCAGGTGTGATCGTGCAGCTTTCGGGTTCCTCCGGGCGCCTGCAGGACTGGACCGACCTGGCTCGGCAGGCGCACGAGCGCAACGCCCTGGTCACCGTGGTGGCGGACCTGCTGGCTTTGACCTTGGTGAAGTCCCCGGGGGAGATGGGCGCGGACATTTCCGTGGGCACCTCCCAGCGCTTTGGTGTGCCCCTGTTCGCCGGTGGTCCACATGCCGCCTTCATGGCGGTCACAGATGGTCTGCAGCGCTCCATGCCCGGCCGCCTGGTGGGGGTCAGTCACGACGACGCCGGCCGCCCCGCCTACCGCTTGGCCCTCCAGACCCGCGAACAGCACATCCGCCGGGAGAAGGCCACCTCCAACATCTGCACCGCCCAGGCGCTGCTTGCCGAAGCTGCTGCTTGCTACGCGGCCTACCACGGGCCCGAGGGCCTGACGGCCATTGCCCGGCGGGTCCACAGCCACGCCCAGGCGCTCGCCGAGGCCCTGCGTGCCGGTGGCGTGGACCTGGTGGCGGAGCAGGTGTTCGACACCGTGGTGGCACACGTGCCCGGGCGGGCGGATGCCGTCCTGGCCGCAGCGGCTGAGCACGGGATCGACCTGCGGCGGGTGGATGCCGATCACGTGGGTGTGTCCACGGATGAGAAGACCACGCAGGCTGACCTGGCCGCTGTGGCCGAGGCCTTTGGCGTGGACGCCGGTGCCCTGAACGTCCAGGAAGCTGACCTCCCGGGGGATCTGACCCGCACCAGTCAGTTCCTGACGCACCCCAACTTCCACGATTACCGCTCCGAAACCCAGATGATGCGCTGGTTGCGCCGTTTGGCCGACCGGGACCTGGCCTTGGACCGCACCATGATCCCGTTGGGCTCCTGCACCATGAAGCTCAATGCTGCAGTGGAGATGGCGGCCATCACGTGGCCTGAGTTCGCAGACGTCCACCCGTATTCGCCGGCCGAGCGAATGCAGGGGTGGCAGTATCTGGTCACGGACCTGGAGGACCGCCTGGCGGAGATCACCGGCTATGCCAAGGTCTCCGTGCAGCCCAATGCCGGTTCACAGGGTGAGCTGGCGGGTCTGCTGGCCATTCGCCGCTGGCACATCTCCCGCGGGGATGATCAGCGGGACATGTGCTTGATCCCGGCCTCCGCCCACGGCACCAACGCCGCTTCTGCCGTTCTGGCAGGGTTGCGGGTTCGCGTGGTCAAGACTGCGCCGGACGGCACCATTGATCCGGTGGATCTGGACAAAGCCATTGCGGAGAACCAGGACCGGGTGGCGGCCATCATGATCACCTACCCCTCAACCCACGGCGTTTTCGAGTCAGAGGTCAAGGCCGTGTGCGAGACCGTGCACGCGGCCGGTGGCCAGGTGTACGTGGATGGAGCCAACCTCAACGCCATGGTGGGCCTGGCCCAGCCCGGCAAGTTCGGTGGGGATGTCTCCCACCTGAACCTGCACAAGACCTTCTGCATCCCACACGGTGGCGGCGGTCCGGGTGTTGGGCCGGTGGCCGTGGCCGAGCACTTGGTCCCGTTCCTCCCCGGTGACCCCTTGGCCGGGGATCCCGGTCGCCCCACCGTGGGCGGGGACACCCATGACGCCCAAGATGCGCATGATGCAGCCTCCGTGGGCAAGGGTCTGCCGGTCTCCAGCACCCGGTGGGGCTCCACCGGTGTCCTGCCGATCTCCTGGGCCTACCTGGCGCTGATGGGAGGGGAGGGGCTGACCCGCGCCTCATCCGTTGCACTGCTCAACGCCAACTACCTGGCCAAGCGCCTGGATGAGCACTTCCCGGTGCTCTACACCGGTGAGAACGGTCTGGTGGCCCACGAATGCATCCTGGACTTCCGCAAGCTCACTGCACGCTCAGGCATCACCGTGGCGGACGTCTCCAAGCGTCTGATCGACTACGGCTTCCACGCGCCCACAGAGTCCTTCCCCGTCAGTGGCACCCTGATGGTGGAGCCCACGGAGTCGGAGGACCTGGCGGAACTGGATCGGTTTGTGGACACCATGATCGCCATTCGCGCAGAGATTGAAGCCGTGGCCAATGGTGAGGTCAGCGCAGAGGACTCGGTGTTGCGCAACGCACCGCACACCGCCGCCGTTCTGGTTGCCGATCAGTGGGAGCGCGCCTACACCCGTGAACGGGCAGCCTTCCCGTTGCCGTCCTTGCGCGTGGACAAGTACTTCCCACCGGTGGGCCGCATTGACGGCGCCCACGGGGACCGCAACCTGGTCTGCTCCTGCCCGCCGCCTGAAGCCTTTGCGGACTCACGTGATCACGACGACGTCGTCGTGGAGAATGCCGCTGATGCAGCAAAAACCGCTGGGGCCTCGGAAAGTGCCGATGCAACGGAGACTCCCGATCACAAGGGCGCTGCCCGCAGCGAGAACCGGGAAGCCACCACCAACACCAAGGAGGAGACCCCGCGATGAGCGCGCCGAACAACTCCAAGCCCACTGCGCTGAGCTCCGTCCATGAGCGCCTGGGCGCCTCCTTCACCGACTTCGGTGGGTGGTGGATGCCCCTGCGCTACGGCTCCGACGTGGCTGAGCACCTGGCTGTCCGGCAGGCCGCTGGAATCTTTGACCTCTCCCACATGGGGGAAGTCTTGGTGACCGGCCCGGAGGCCGCAGCATTCCTGGACCACGCCCTGGTGGGGCGGTTGTCCGCGGTCGAGGTCGGCAGGGCCAAGTACTCACTGCTGTGCAATGAGCAGGGTGGCGTGATCGATGACCTGATCATTTACCGCCTGGGTCAGGACGAGTTCCTGGTGGTACCCAACGCTGCCAACACCCCGGCGGCGTTGGCCGCGCTCGAGGGGCGCACCGGCACGCCTGATGGTCACACCTTTGACGTCACCATCTCCGACCGCACGGAGGCCACTGCACTGATTGCGGTGCAGGGACCAGCCTCGGAAGCCATCTTGCTGGAGGTTGTCACTGCCGACAGCGCGGAGGCAGTGAAGGCGCTGCGGTATTACGCGATCGTCGACGTCGTGGTGGAGACCGGAGACGGTGAACTGCCCGTGAAACTGGCCCGCACCGGCTACACGGGGGAGGACGGTTTCGAGATCTACGTGGATGCGGAAGCCGATCCAGAGGCACCCCAACGTCTGTGGACACTGCTGGAATCAGCCGGCCAGTCCCACGGCCTGGTTCCGTGTGGTTTGGCCTCCCGTGACTCGCTGCGTCTGGAGGCTGGCATGCCGCTGCACGGTCACGAGCTCTCCGAATCGATTGACCCGTTCAGCGCGGGCCTGGGCCCGGTGGTGGCTTTGAAGTCCAAAGTGTCCTTTGTGGGACGGGATGCCCTGGCAGCCATCAAGGAATCCGGACCGCAGCGCAAGCTGGTGGGCCTGGCCAACGACACCAAACGCGCAGCTCGCCCCGGATACGCCGTCCTTCACGACGGCGACACCGTGGGTGAGGTGACCTCAGGTGCCCCCAGCCCAACACTGGGCCACGCCATCGCGTTGGCTTTCGTGCGCCCGGACCTGGCAGAGGTGGGTACTGAGCTCCAGGTGGACCTGCGTGGAAAACCCACCCCGTTCACTGTGGTGGCTCTGCCCTTCTACAAGCGCGAACGCTGATCGGTGCTCGGTAAGACGCCGGGTGCCCACCAACTCCAACCATCCAACGGCTCCACCCATCAGGAGCCAGGAACTGAAAGGATCCATCCATGAGCGCCATCGACAAGGTCAACAAGGACTACCGCTACTCTGCTGAACACGAATGGGTTGATTCGGCCAGCCCCGCCAAGATCGGGCTGTCCCAGATCGCCGTGGATGCCCTGGGTGACGTCGTGTACGTGGACCTGCCTGAAGCTGGTTCCACCGTGACAGCGGGTGAGGTCTGCGGTGAGGTGGAATCCACCAAGTCGGTTTCTGAGCTCTATTCCCCGGTCACCGGAACCGTGGCCGAGGTCAACGACGCCGTGATTGATGACCCGGCACTGCTCAACTCCGACCCCTATGGCGCAGCCTGGTTGTTCTCCGTGGAGGTCGACTCCGAGGGGGATCTGCTCTCCCCGGAGGAATACGCCGCAGCACAAGACCAAGAGTGAGGTGAACCATCATGGTGGTGAGCGTTTTTGACCTGTTCAGCATTGGTGTGGGGCCATCGTCCTCCCACACCGTGGGGCCCATGCGTGCCGCAGCGGACTTTGTTGCCGACCTTGTTGCCGACGGTCAGTTGGAATCCGTGAGTTCCGTGGGGGTGGACCTATACGGGTCCCTGTCCTCCACGGGCAAGGGGCACGGAACGTTCACCGCCGTGTTGTTGGGGTTGGAGGGCCACCGCCCGGAACAGGTGGCCCCGGAAACCATTGACCAACGCCGTGAGGCGTTGGAGTCTGGTCAACCGCTGCAGTTCGCCGGTGCCCTTGACGGGGTTGTTGCACCGGTTGAGCTGGACTTTCACGAGCGTGACATTGTCCAGCGTCCCCTCACGCTGCTGCCCTATCACCCCAATGGCATGTGGTTTCGCGCCTTTGACGCTGACGGGCAGGTCCTGGCCGAGCGCACCGCCTACTCGTGTGGTGGCGGCTTTGTGGTGGTGGATCCGCCGGAGGGTACGGACCCCATGGCGGATGACGACGACGTCCAGGTCCCGTATCCGTACCGCACGGCTGATGAACTCATGGCCTTGTGCGATGAGCACGGGCTGAGCGTGGCCGAGTTGGCGCTGGCCAACGAGTGTGCTCGTCGGCCAGAGGCGGAGGTCAGGGCCGGGCTGGCGAAGATTGCGGATGTGATGGAGGAGTCCAAGAACTCCAACCTCCGCCGAACGGGATGCTTGCCGGGTGGGTTGGCGGTGCGTCGTCGTGCCCCGGACTGGTACGCACGGCTCAAGGCGATCGACTCCACCTTTGACTCCCAGTACTGGGTGGAGTGGGTGAACCTGGTGGCGTTGACGGTCAACGAGGAGAACGCCTCCGGCGGTCGGATTGTGACCGCACCCACCAACGGTGCGGCAGGCATTGTGCCGGCTGTGATGTTTTACGCCACCCACTACACTCCGGCTGCTCGCGGCCATGATGCCCGGCCTCGGGAAGAGATTGTTGCCGATTACCTGCTGGCCGCAGGGGCTGTGGGGGCGCTGATCAAGGAGCAGGCCTCCATCTCCGGGGCTGAAGTGGGTTGCCAAGGTGAGGTTGGATCGGCGTCGTCCATGGCAGCTGCCGGACTGGCTCAGGTCATGGGTGGCAGCGCGCAGCAAGTCGAGAACGCGGCGGAAATCGCCATGGAACACCACCTGGGTTTGACCTGCGATCCCGTGGGTGGATTGGTACAGGTGCCGTGTATCGAGCGCAACGCGATTGCCGCGGTCACTGCCGTCAACGCCGCGCGGATGGCGCTGTTCGAGGACGGCCCCACCCATGTGAGCTTGGACAAGGTGGTGCAGACCATGCGAGACACGGGAGCTGACATGTCAGAGAACTACAAGGAAACTGCACGGGGCGGGTTGGCCGTGAGTGTGGGTGTGAACGTGGTGGAGTGCTGAGGTAGGGAATCGCATCGAGGCCAACGGGGGTGCCACAGCACCACGTACTCAACCGGAGTGTGGCTTGTGGCTGCCCTGCTCCATCCGCGCTCAGCCAG